>JBAWYZ010000071.1:0-10093 GCA_037143255.1 Leptolinea sp.
GCTGGGTTACACCAATCTTGCGCGGTACAGGTATCCGAGTGCAGACGATCGCATTAGACACCCAGGCAGGTTTACTACCTGAACAAATTGCCGAAGAATATGAGTTGGAAGTCAGCCGAATTCGGGAAGCCCAGTCGTTTTACGAAGCGCACCGCCCGGAAATAGATGCTAGTTTTACGGCTGAACAGGATTTGGAAAAGAAACGTGGCTAAACCGCGTTTACACCTGGATGCAGACGCTTCCAGAGTTTCGCTTCAAAGAGTGTTATTAGAAAGAGGGCATGATGTTACCCGGACCCCCAATACCTGGATGGCATTGGATGCAACCGATGAACAGCAGTTATTGGGGGCAACTGCCCAGGGACGCTGCATTTTCACTTTCAACATTCGTGATTTTGTGATTTTGTCAGAACGTTATCCGCAGCATGGAGGAATCATTCTTTCCGTTCAACGACCTATGCCAGAAATCTTAAAAGGGCTTGACCGCTTGTTGAAGGAAACAGTTAAAGAAGATTGGCCTGGCCAAATCCGTTGGCTAAATGATTGGTTTTAAAAATGGGTAAAAACCATTTGATTAAGTATAATCATTATAGTATTCCAACCAAATTTTGTGGGAGGAAGGGTCATGTTAAAACCAGTGAAATTATCTTATCAAGAGCTCAGTCGAAAATTGGCTGCTTATGAAAAAAAATACGGTTATTCGACCATTGAATTCTATGACCGGTTCTCTAACGGGAGTCTGGGCGATAGTAGTGATTATCTGATGTGGGCTGGTCTGTATCATCTATACCTGAATTCACCTCAATCTGACAAATAATCGGCTTATGTTAGGTGGACTGCTCCCAGACTGGCTGCCAGATCAAAATTACCCTGTGCTTCCGGCTGATTTCCCAGGGCTTCATACGAATCCCCTATGTTAAGGTAAAGTACCGGAAGAAATTCCTTGATCTGACCCGGATCGGCTTTATTGGCACGCTCCAGGCGGTTTGATTCCCTCGCAGCGTCTCCTGCTGGGAGGAGTTTAGAAGCGAGCTACATAATGCTCGGCTACTGGCTTCTTTTTCGGTCTGCACGGCGTCCCAGGCGTGCCGGTGGAGAAATTGATCATCCCGCGAACGGCCGTCATATTCGAACTGCGTCCCCAGAATGCACAGCTGGATGACGGAATTGGAAGTATCCACACGTTAATATTTACCCACTGCTTTATTGATTTTTCGTGCATTTCGTGGCTAATTATTTTATGACTGAACAATCACTGTCTGACAGTTTATGCTATACTTTTCTTATATGAATCTAACCCGAACCGACTGGCCGGATTGGAAAAATCATCTTCAAAAAAGCGGCTTTTCAAAAGAGACCGCTCTTCTGTTGGAGGCGATAGCCCCCTTGGGGTTTTTGATGTCTCAGGTCATTTATTTGACCGGATGGATTTTCCCAAGCGGACGTCCATCAAATTCGATCCTTGGCATCTCGGCGCTGCTGGAAGATGGCAACGAAGTCCGCAATTTTGCGCATTATTTAATGGAAGCTGATAATGACCTCCCTTGAAAATCTCATCGGCTTGATGGTAGTTTTCTTGACAGCTGCATTTATGATTGTGTTTGCTATGCAAGACCGCAAACACAATCTTGCGTTTCGATGCATCCCCGCACTAGAAAAATTGGATCGGGCGGTTGGAATTGCCGTGGAAGACGGCCGTAGGTTACACATTTCTTTCGGATGGGGGGAATTCCTGGGGTTTCATGCAGCCAGTATTCTTACCAACACGGCTGCACTTGAAGAAATATCAAAACGGTCAATGGGCAGTGACCGTACACCAGCCACCACGAGCGGGAATGGAACCTCAACTCTTTTGGCTGTGGATGTACTGCAATCAGCGCAGCGATATGGATTTGTGAACGAACGCATGGATGCCCGCCGGGGACGCCTCGCCGGAGTAACCGCCATGTCCTACGCCGCCGGAGTTCTTCCGGCGTTGCACAGTGAGCACACTTCAACTATTGTTTTTGGCGGTGCGTTGGGTGCAGAGCTTCGTCTCATTCTGGATGCGGCTGAAGACGAACAAATTCAAGTTTTAGCAGCATCTGATTCGCTGACCGGCCAGGCGGTTGCATTTTCCAGCCCGGTGGAAATATTGATCGGCGAGGAGATTTTTGCCTTGCCGGCTTATTTACATGCCGGTAGTATGTATTCTGCCAGCCTTCTGGCAGAAGATTCCCTTCGCTGGTTGTTAATAGCTGTTATTTTACTTGGAGCTGCCTTACGGAGTATCGGATTGCAAATCCTATGAAAACGCTTTTAACCACCTTAATTGCTATTCTGAGCGGATTAATTGTTCTGCTGGCTTACTTTCTTCCCATTCCTGCTCTAATGGGCGTAAGTCAACTGATCATAAATTGGGCGGTGTCTCTTTCCGGTGTGGCAATGCTGATTGCAATTATCTCGCTTGTTTCCGCCCACTGGCAAAAACTTCAACAGAAACGAACTTCCGAACGCTATAGCATTCTGGTTATTTTTGGTTTCTTTCTAACCGTATTATTCGGGGTAGTTATGGGAGGACCTGGAAATCCTGAATTTCAAAAAGTTGTTACCCATTTCATCCTTCCAGTGGAGGCTGGTTTGCTGGGAGCGCTGGCCGCCGGGTTGATCTATGCTGGTTTTCGGTTGTACCAGGCCAACCGTGGATGGATGACGCTGGTTTTCGGAATATCAACGGCACTTTTCCTACTTCTTTACAGCGGTATTTTTACTTCCGGTCTGGATATCCCGATCGTTAAAGAAGGTTTGGGTATTTTGCAACGCTTACCGGATGCCGGCGGGCGTGGCATTGTAATTGGACTTGCGCTTGGAACAATTGCCGCCGGTTTGAGAATCCTGCTGGGTGTTGATAGGCCTTACCGTAGCTGAAAATATGAACGAAATACTTTGTTCTAATTGTGGAAAAATCAATCCTCCAGAAACGGAATTCTGCGAGAAGTGTCTGGCGCCATTAAAAATAGAGAGCGCTTCTGAAACGTCATCTGAAAACACACAGCCAGATTGGCTGAAACGTGTCCGCGAGCGCAGCCAGGAAGAAAAACCGAATACGCCACCCCTGGGAGATTTCGGAGAAGCTGAGAACCGTCCTTTTGATCAGCCGCTTAGCCCGGGTGAAATTCCAGACTGGTTAAAGGATTTGCAAAACTCAGAGCCGCCACAAAAAGAGGTATCCCCCGAGCCAGAGATCGATTGGATAGCCAGACTGCATGAAATTCAGGCTGATTCGAACCAGTCTCTATCTCAATCAACAACATTTTATTCTGATGAAGAATTGGCTGCCATGGCTGCATCCGCCAGGAAATTGGAATCAACACCTGATTCTGTACCGGAGCCATCCTCGGAAAAATCTGAAGTGCCGACTAGCCTTGCCGAACCTTTTCCACTAAAATCTGAAGAAGAGCCGCAAGTTTCGGAACCTGATCCGAGCAATATCTCATATCCCCAACCAGAAGCCAACCAGCCAGCGGATATTCCCCAGTCTGGGCAACAAGTTCTGGAAAACCAGGTCAACCCGGAAGAAGAATCTGCTTCCCGTTTAAATCTGGTTCCACCTTCAGGTTTTTCACCTGAAACGCCTGCGTCTGTAAGCTCAGATGAGACGGATTTAGAATTTTCAGCCGATGCCCAGACCGAAGAAAAATCATTATTTCCAAATATTTCTGAGGCTGAAAGTGCGCAACCTATTGAAGATAAACGCGAATCGCCGCTCTCATCTTTTTTTGAATCTGAAAAGAAGGAGGAAACCGCCGGAGATGTTGTTGCAAAAGAAGAGCCTCTAATACCGGAAGGGGCGCTGCAACCGCAATACAGCCGGGCAGCCGAATATTCCGGACGGCTTGAAATTAGCGAATCCCAACGAGACAGCATCACACTGCTGAAGAGTATGCTGGTTGGTGAAATTCAACCTCAGGTGTCGACTCCCTTGCCTGGCAAATTCAGCGGCCGTTTTCTGCGGGCGGTTCTGGGAATATTGCTACTGGTAACGATGGGCTATCCATTCTTTACCGGGTATTTGCTGATGCCGCCGCAAGCGATTTTCTCTCCAGGCGTTGTAAAGATGCACAATACAATTACTGCCTTGCCGGAAAATGCACCCTTCCTGATTGTCACTGATTTTGAACCAGCTTTTTCCGGTGAAATGAAGGCAGCCTCAATCGGTGTCATAGATAATCTGATGATGAAAGGGATGAACTTTACCGTCATTTCTACTGTTCCTTCCGGCCCAGCCCTGGCCCGGGATCTGTTTGCTACAGTGCGCCCGGCTTCTTTTGCCTACCCGCCAGAAAAGATCGCCGTGCTTGGTTTTATTCCCGGAGGAACAACCGGCTTGCAGGATTTTATCCGTAGTCCACGCCAGGCAGCCCCATTATTAGATGGCAGAGCGTATGCCTGGACGTATCCGGCAGCCTTACCTGTCAAACTAATTCAGGATTACGCCGGAGTCATGGTAATTACCGAAAATGCCGAAACCGGGCGTGCCTGGATTGAACAATTACACGGTTCCTTGATAGATAAACCGCTCTTGATGGTGGTTTCAGTACAAAGTGCGCCAATCATCCGGCCGTACCTGGATTCCGGTCAATTGAGCGGATTAATCAGTGGACGAGTGGAAGGCGCTATGTATGACAAAATGATGAACGTCCCTCCGCGAACTGCAATTGAAATGTCCTCCTATCAAATGGGGATGATCCTGGCAGTCGGGTTGATTATTCTGGGCGGGCTGTATGGAATATTAAAGAAGATTTTTATTCGCCAACCAGTCGAATCAACGGAGGAATGGCATGGCGGTTGATACCATTTGGAGCATGGTTGGATTTGTATTAACTATTGCTGTTATTCTTTCTTATTTATTTGGGGAAAAATACCCGCCATTTAAGGTTGTATCCTACTTGTTTATCGGTGTTGCAGCCGGATACGCCACCATTATTGTAGTATTTCAAGCGCTTTATCCGCGTCTACTGGTACCCTTTCTGTACCCTGCTCTCGGTTATTCCAGAACATTGGCGATTGTTCCGCTGGTTTTATCCGGGCTTCTGCTTCTCAAAATTTTCCCAAAAACTTCTCGCCTCGGAAATTTGGCTACCGGCATCATAGTAGGTGCGGCCGCCGGGGTTATTATCGGCGGAGCAGTTCTTGGAACGCTTTTCTCACAGGGTAAGGCCGCCATTCTCCTGTTTGACCCGGAATTAGGGGTTCAACCAGGCAGGTTGGTTGATGCTGTTTTTATGCTGCTCGGTACAATCACGACCTTGCTTTACTTTCAATTTGGCGGCGTGCGGCGTCCGGGAAAACCGGTTGAACGGCCCCGGCTGGTCGGAATGCTGGCTGGTATTGGTAAGTTTTTTATAGCGGTTACTTTAGGGGCTTTATTTGCGGGCGTCATATCTGCTGCGATTTCTGCACTGGCAGAACGAATCAATTTCCTGTCGCAGGTTATCCACTTGTGGATCCGGTAGAGCATGACTGCGCCAGACAATGAGCTTGAATCTGTTTTAACAATAGATATTGGGTCTGTTAATACCCGGGTCATTCTTTTTGATTTGGCTGGCAACACATATCGGATGCTGGCTGCAGGGTCATCCTCCAGTACCCACCTCGCCCCGCTTCGGGATGCGCAAGAAGGGGTTGCTGCAGCGATCCATCAAATGGAAGAAGTTACCGGCCGCAATTTATTGGATGCAGAACATCGTCTGATAACGCCGTCATCTTTTGTGGGCTCTGGGGTAGATCGGCTGGCATTGACCAGCTCTGCCGGCGCCGATGTCCGCATTATTGCTATCGGGCTGCTGGAAGAACTTTCCCTTGCCAGTGTGGAGAAATTGGCCGGCGGTATGTATTCACGGATCGTTGAACGGTTTATGCTCAATGATAAAAGAAAACCAGAAGATCGGTTAAATGCCTTTGTACAGGCCGAGCCGGATTTGGTCATTGTTGCCGGCGGGACGAATCGGGGCGCTGGGCGGGCTGTTCTGCGCATGGTGGAACAGTTGCGCTTGGCGCTGCAAGCCTGTCAACCTGAAAAAAGACCTATTGTAATTTATGCTGGCAATGAAACGCTGGTGGAACGAGTTAAAGAAACCCTGGAAAAGTTTACTTCCGTGCATATCGCTTCCAATATTCGGCCATTCTCTACAACTGAAGATCCTGCCCCAGCCGAAGAGACCCTTTCACAAGTTGCGAATAATTTTCGCTCCAAAAATCTAGCCGGTTTTATTGAATTGGAGAAAATCAGCGGTATTCCCATCATTCCAACAGTATCAGCCGAAGCCAGGATGGTGCGTTTCCAAAGCCTGCAAACAGACCCGAATCGCACGGTATTGGGTGTAAATGTCGGATCTGCTGCATCGCATCTGGTTGCTTCCAACAACGGTCAGATGAATACCTGCGTCTTTCGCGGTTTAGGTGTTGGTCAAGCAGCGGGAGAGACTTTGACACGGGTTGGGCTGGATGCCATTCTGCGCTGGCTGCCCATGGAACTAACCGGTAGTTTTGTGCGAGATTATTTATGGCAAAAATCATTATTCCCGGCTGGCTTACCCATGGATTCAGAGACTCTAGCTATTGAACAAGCTGTTGCCAGAGCAATCCTTTCCGAAATGAAACGCAGCAGCCGAAATTTTCAATTCCATGCAACATCAGAATTTGAGCCGATTTTAGCAAGCGGTGCGGTCATTGCCCAGGCGCCTACGCCGCAGCAAACACTGCTTATGCTGCTGGATGGCATCCAACCTGGCGGTGTTGCAACAATCTGGAGCGACCGTTTTGGTATTCTTTCTTCTTTAGGCGCATGTGCTGCTATCAACCCGGCTTTGGTGGTACAGGTTTTAGAATCGGGCGCCCTAACAAACCTGGGGACGGTTGTTTCTCCGGTTTTCAAGGCGAAAGATGGGGAAGTTGTATTAAAAGTTCGTCTTTCAACTGAGAATACAACGGTTCAGGAATTTGAGATCAACCAAGGTGACATTGTGCGACTTCCGCTAACGGTTGGAACTAGCGCCAAATTGCAATTAAAACCGCAAAAGCACATGGAATCCTTTCCCGGTTTCAGCCGGTTATCCTCTGGATTCAAAGTAATCGGCGGGGAACTGGGTGTGGTGGTAGATTTACGTGGACGACCAATCAACATGCCTACCGACCCGGGATTGAGACGCGAATATAATGCAAAATGGATTCAATCCATAAAAGAAAGCCTTACTTGATGTATGCTCCGGTTGTTCATTATTTACGTCAAACGAATATCCGTCGCTCACGCATGTTGCCCCGCACGGGTAGGGTGATGGTCGCATCTGGGCAAAGGGTAGCCCCCAATGATGTCATAGCTGAGGCGTCTAACCCCGCCGGTCACTTTTTTATGGATATTCGCAAAATACTGGGGGTTGATACCTATACGGCAGAGGAATTGATCCAGCGTAAACAGGGAGAACACCTGGCTAAGGGTGATATTCTTGGTGAAACTGGCGGAGCATTTTCAAAAGTAGTGCGGGCGCCATGCGATTGTATGGTAAGTGAAATCAATTCCGGGGTAATGATGATGGAAACCCAGGGGGAACCCTTACAAGTGCTGGCCGGGCTGCCCGGTTTTGCCCGCGATTACGCCGGTGAACTTGGCGTGGTTATTGAATCCGGCGGCGCACTGGTTCAGGGGGTATGGGGGAATCAAAAGACGGATGTCGGTTTACTAGTAGTGCTGTGCGATTCGCCCGAACAGGAATTAACAATCCGTCAATTGGAAGCAAGCGCCCGCGGATCTGTGGCGGTTGCCGGGTACTGTTCTACGGCTGAACCCATCCGCGTTGCTGCTGAAATGCAATTACACGGGCTTATTTTATCGGGTTTGAACCCTGATCTGGTTAGTCTGGTTGACAATTTGAATTTTCCGATTATGCTTATAGAAGGTTTTGGCAAACAACCCATGAATTCGGCTGCTTTTGCCATTTTTCATGAGTACGAGAAACGAGATGCAGCTATTCACGCCAGTCGCTGGAATCAAACAACGGGTGAACGCCCCGAAGTCTTGATTCCTTTCCAAAACCAGGCATTGCAACCGCCAGAAGTGGATGAATTTGCCCCCGGGCAGAATGTTCATATAAAATTGCCTCCCCTAAATGGTGAAGTTGGCACGATTCTTGATATGTATCCAGGATTGACTAGCCTTTCTAATGGGCTACGAACGCCGGCGGCATTGCTGCGAAAACAAAATGGAGAAAAGGTAACTGTTCCGCTGGCTAATCTGGAGTTGATTATCTAAAGGCTGCCCAACCAGGCGCCGGGAGAAGAAAAATGGCATACCCTGAAAATCAAAACCAAAACGAAGATTTCGATGAGTACGAAGGCGATGATCTCTCCGGTGGGCAGGAACCGAAACCCAGCAACCGAACTTTCTTTGTGTCCTTTGGATTGATTGCCGTCATTTTTGCAATCACCATGGCGGCTCTGGCTTTTGTGTGGTTCTATGTGCTTCCGCAATCACGGGAAAAACGGGAGAGCGAGAATATTCAAATTTATGCCGCCAATACTGCAACGGCTCTGGCTGCTACTCAGATTTCTGAGCGGATTGCCATGGCTGAAACAGTGAAAGCTGAACAACCAACTGCCACCGTTGCGCCAACATTTACGCCTTTTTCTAAACCATCTGAACCAGTTGAAACCCTTGAACCTACCCAGGAAATAATTGTTGAGGAAGCGACAGCAGATCCGGCGGCCGCGGCCATTGGTGGTGGTAATGATGACCCACGCACGGCAACCCTGGCAGCCCTGCAAACCCAGGTTGTGAGCGCTCGGTTAACAGCTTCTGCAGGTGGCGCAACAACGGCTCTGCCGCAATCCGGCATGTTTGATGGCGTCGGCCTTCCAAGCCTGGCTGGCTTCACGGCAGTCCTCGGGTTGGTGATTTTCGCAGCACGCAAACTACGGTCGTCCAATAAATAGGTTACTTTATTGAATTTGCTCAGGCATGTGAGTGAATTTATAAGAAAATAGTGGGGATGGAATAGTAATAATCTTTTGCCAGAAATGTCATTGGCGCTGCCTAAATGAGAGCAGCGCCAATGTAGTAATTAGGGTAGCTGCTCAGTTTTGAAATATTTATTGTTCATTTCCGCTGATGTCAAATAGCAACATATTGAACAGTTACTAAAAATGACACTCCGAAGAACCAAACCTGGAAGCTCAAGTAGCCAGAGCTTTTTGCCACATTGCCAGTTGCAATTTCTTGCAATTGTTATACAATAAATTAAGTGTAGTTTCCGAAATCACTCAGTTCAAGGAGGGGTCATATGAAGCGGATTTTTACTCAGTTATTGGCGTTTGTGCTGTTAACAGCAATTTCAGCCTGCAACTCTCCGCAATCTTCGCAGATAGTGGCGGCAAGCGGAGGGGCACGCACCTGGTTTGATGCTCCACTGGACGGTTCCAACCTACCTAAGGCGCCTTACCCTGTCGTAATCCATGCCTACGACCCTGGTGGGGTTACACAGGTGGAATTGAGTGTCAACGGGGTTGTACTGGCAAACTTGAAACCTTCGAGTGATTCTGGATTGTCAGTTTTCAAATACGCCTGGGTTCCCAAAAAAACGGGTAATTTTGTACTGCGGGCGCGTACCCAGGGGCAGGGCGAAACGTGGAATAGTGAAGCAATTGCCAATGTGATTATTGGTGAGTTTACGCCTACGCTGGTATCTTCCTTTACACCTACATTGGTAGATACATTTACACCCACGCCAGTAATTTCATTTACGCCAACATTGGTATCGTCATTTACCCCCACTCCACCACCTTCAGCCAAGCTGTCCTTCAAGGCGAATGTGTCCGCCACTCAGATTTATTCTGGCAGTTGCGGTACTAATAGCGTAACTATCCAGGCGTATGCTTCTGACACAAACCTTGTTCGGGGCGTTACGTTGTTCATAAACCTTCAAGATCAACAAAGCAAAACATCTACCGGATGGGACGGCGGCGAATCCATGAGTTCGGCGGGTAACGGCTGGTTCCAAAGGACTGTCTCTGCCACCTCGATCCCCAATTACAACAGCTACGCCAATGCCTGGGTACTGTAC
>JBAWYZ010000072.1:0-9849 GCA_037143255.1 Leptolinea sp.
GTCCACCACCATTTCGATGAAGCGCCGCGCCACATCCAACGAAGAGGGCAGGATGAAAGCCGGCAGTCCGGCGATCATCACCACCACCTGCCAGAGCAGCAGTCCACTGATCAGCGAAAGCGGCAGGAACCATTTACGCAGGTTCGCCAGGCGGGGGGTGGAGGATTGTTTAGGTGTAGAGTAGGTTGCGGCCATAGAAACAAAAAACCCGGAAACACAACATGGTTTTCGGGGCGGGTAACTGGCGGAATACGAAAGCGATGAATTGATACGAGAGCCAGTTGTTCCTTCTTTTATCCGGACTGTACCGTCGACCGCGGAATTTCACCGTGTCATGCGCGAAGTGCGCTCGTGGGTTATCACCACCGATCGGGAATTGAGGCTTCGCTTGCACGCCTCTCACCCTGCCCCGAAGGAAAATCAATTTGATTTAGTATAGTACGGAATGGGGTTGGCGTCAAATGGGCGTAGAGATGAAAGCAACAATTCTCGATGTAGTTTTTCAAGATAGCCATGTAACGCCCCCACCCAACCTGCCCACGAATCAGGAATCACATATAAAGGGAGAAAAGAGGACGGTCGGCCTTTCCTGTTAATTTTTGATAATTTGGTCAACTCCCCTGCCGTTTTTGGTAAGATCGTTTAATAATTCCAAACTGAATGGTGATTATTTGCGACTTAGATTTTCCCAAGGTATTGATTTAATTGATGCGTTTGTCCTGGAACTTTGTTCATCAGTAGAATTACTGGCTTTCATAGGATAAACTTGTGCTACAATAATTTTGAAGAAAAGTAACCAATTCTTCTTATGGATGGGTAATCCTATATATGTTTTCAAGTCACTGACTTGTGCCTTTGGCCCCGTTTGCTTGTGCAGCAATTTCTTTTACGTTTTACCTGTTTGGTTCTGGCTTATCCGGGGTAGACTTAATAGACAAATACTTCGATGCTCAATCTTTGCTAATATTAATAGGCTTAACCCTGTTTATCAACTGACACAACAATGACAATAAAAAAACGCCTTCTCTATTTCATTTTATTCATCCTTTCTCAGGCAATTTATCTGCCTTTGAACAAATATCTGCAAGGGGGAGTTGCCTTAAAGCTTCCTTTAGATCTAATCATTCCAATTCTACCGGGTTGGGCCATTCCATATTCGCTTTGGATGATTAGTTGGTTCTGGCTGAGTCTGTGGGCAACATTGAAAATGCCGGCTGATCTTTTCAAATCTTATGCTGCAGCCACCCTGATCGTTATACTTTCTGCCATGGTCTTCTTTACCCTTTACCCCACCTACGTAGACCGTTTGCCGGTGCAAGGGTCAGGTTTCGGGACGGATGTACTGCGCTGGGTCTATTCCAATGATGGCCTCTATTGCGCCTTCCCCTCCGGACATATCTACCTGGCTACTTTGACCGCCCTGTTTTACTCCCGTTGGCATCCTCGATCCTCCTGGTTTTGGACTATTATTTTGTTGATAGTAGCATGTTCAACCCTATTCACCGGCCAGCATTACATCCTGGATGTGGTGGGGGGATTGGTCTTTGCGCTGACCGGAACCTTCCTGGGAGTGAAATTATCCCAACCGAGAAATATCTTCAAGAAAAATTCCTCTAAAGAAACGGCATCTTTCTAATTTTTTCTGAATTGGAATCTAATCTTTTTATCTAAAACTCAACGTGATTTATGAATAAATTTGCAAAAAATTTGCAGTTAACTTTCGCTGCCCTACGGTATCCAAATTACCGGTTATGGTTTGCCGGTCAATTGGTCTCTATGGTCGGAACCTGGATGCAAGTCACTGCCCAGGGCTTTTTGGTATATCAATTAACCAATTCTCCTGCGTATTTGGGGTATGTCGCTTTTGCATCTGGTTTGCCCTCCTGGTTATTTACGCTTTACGGCGGAGTGGTCGCAGATCGCATTCCCCGCCGAAAATTATTAATAATCACCCAGATCAGCATGCTGATATTGGCTTTTATCCAGGCCGGGCTGGTTTTTTCGGGATTGGTTGAACCCTGGCATATTCTAGCGTTGGCTTTTCTACTTGGCATTGCCAATGCTTTTGATGCACCAGCCCGGCAGTCTTTTGTATTTGAACTGGTGGACCGCCAAGATATAACCAACGCCATTGCTTTAAATTCCATTATGTTTAATATGGCCACGGTAGTGGGGCCAGCCGTTGCCGGCTTTACATATTATTTACTGGGTCCAGCCTGGTGTTTTACTATCAACGGCATTTCCTTTATTGCCGTAATTATCGCCTTGTCGTTAATGAAACTTCAACCAGGTATCACCTCAACCGGTAAGGGAAATGCGTTGATGCAATTACAAGAGGGACTGAATTACACAAGAAAAAACACTACCATCATGGGTATGCTTTTTCTGGTAGGAACTGTTAGCTTATTTACGAATGGAATTATGACCTTGATTCCAGCCTGGTCGGTAAATATTCTGCATGGAGATGCATCCACAAATGGGTTGCTGCTTTCCGCCCGCGGTTTTGGTTCCATGATAGGTGGCTTTATTATCGCCTGGACAAGTCGCTTTCATATTCGCGGAAAGGTGCTATCTATTGCCAGCCTGATCCTGCCTGTCTTTGTGGCGATTTTTTCATTTATTGAATGGCAACCAACCGCATTAATAATATTAGCTGCGACCGGATTATGTTTCATGCTGGTGCTAAACAATGCCAATGCCTTGATGCAGACTACCCTGCCTGATTCAATGCGCGGACGCGGAATGAGCATATTTACTTTAATTTTCTTTGGCAGTGTCCCGATTGGATCATTGCTGGCCGGTCAATTGGCCGAGGTCGTTGGTGAACCGGTGACCGTTCTGGTTTTTGCCATTTGTCTGGCCGTCTGCGCCCTATTCATCTGGCTACGGCTGCCAGGGTTAAGAGCCCAGAACTAAATGTCTTATACGCTAAAGGTATCAAAACAGAGTAAGCCATAATAAAGTGATCAAACTATTTTCGCTATTGTCTAAATATCAAGAGTGAATATTTGCAATTTTCGCCATCTTTAAATCGGTTTTTTATTTGAAGTACATCCAAGAATATGCCTTTGTTAGTTGTGGAGTTTTTAAATTTTCCCTTTATATTATTATTTATGGAAATTTTTCCCATCCTGAAGCAGGTAAGGGTTGGAGGATTCGGTCCTGCAGCAAATACAGTGTTTTCTTTCACCCATTTCCGCTACACGCGCTTACTTACGGTACAATTTATGAAATCCTATGCCAAAAACCACTACGCAATTCGTTTGCCAGCAATGCGGACGAACCTCGCCTGTTTCTTATGGACGCTGCCCAACATGCAATTCCTGGGGAAGCATGGTCGAAGAACTTTTATCTCCCCCGTCGACCTCCTCCGCTGGAAAAACCCGCGGATTTTCCACCCAATCTCATCCAGTCCATCTCGATGAAATCAGCGGGGATGCCGAAGAACGCTTTGCCACCCCGATCAGCGAGTTTGCCCGTGTACTGGGAGGCGGCGTGGTGCCGGGGTCCATCATTCTGGTCGGCGGCGATCCAGGGATTGGCAAGTCCACCCTGCTGCTTCAGTTGGCTATGGAAATTTCTGCCCCGGCCTTTGACAACCACACGGTTCTATACGTCTCAGGCGAAGAATCGGAGCGCCAGATCAAAATGCGCGCCATCCGGTTGTTGCGCATGGAGACTGGCGAGACCATCACCGATCTACCGAAACATCTGCTGCTGGTCACCGAAACAAATCTTGAAACCATCTTGGAACACATTCACCAGGTCAAACCGGATATTGTGATCATTGATTCCATCCAAACCGTCACCCTGCCGGAATTTAATTCATCGGCCGGATCTGTTTCGCAGGTACGAGAATCCGCCTCACGCTTGCGAGAACTGGCCAAGTCCAGCGGGATCGCAATTTTTGTCATCGGGCATGTCACCAAGGAAGGTATCATCGCAGGGCCGCGGGTGCTGGAACATATTGTAGATACCGTCCTTTATCTGGAAGGTGATCGTTACCAATCCTACCGTTTATTGCGCTCAGTGAAAAACCGCTTCGGCGCCACCTCGGAAGTCGGTGTCTTTGAAATGCGCGACCGGGGGATGGTAGAAGTTACCAACCCCTCCGAAGCATTTCTAGCGGAAAGGCTTGTGAATACCCCGGGCTCAGCCATTGCCGTCACTATGGAGGGAACGCGTCCAATACTGGTGGAAATTCAAGGACTAACCACCCGAACCAATTTCGGTAATCCGCGCCGTACTGCCAATGGATTGGATGTCAACCGGCTGCTGCTGATAGCCGCTGTACTTACCCGCCGCGCCGGCATCAACCTAACGGAACAAGATATTTTTGCCAACGTTGTCGGGGGATTGATGGTGGAAGAACCTGCCGCTGATCTTGCTATGGCAGCCGCCATCGCTTCATCCCTCCGGGATATGCCAGTGAAAGCTGATATGGTTCTGATCGGTGAAGTCGGTCTTTCTGGCGAATTGCGCTGGGTCAGTCAAATGATGACCCGCTTACGGGAAGCCGCTAAACTGGGATTCCGTACGGCAATTATTCCGAAAAGAACTTCCTATGCCGAAGCCCTGCCGGAAGGTATCAAGGTGTTGGAAGCCCGTTCTGTGCAGGAAGCGCTGCGCCTATCACTGGTTGATCAGACTGTTATTCAAACGAAAGGACAATAATTATGAACCTCATTTCGAAAATCCGTAAACATCATGCTGTTGAACATGCCTGTTTGAGCATTATCCACGCAAAATTTCCTGCACTGAAACTGGCCGGCTACTCTGACGCCCGAGGCTTTTGGATTGTAGGAAATGTTGAGACAGATAAAATCATCGCTGCGGTAGATGAAGCCATTACTCGATTGCAAGCCGGAGAAAAATCGCTGGCAGTGCATCCGAATTGCGGCACCAATTTTGCAGCCTCCGGACTGGTGGCCGGCAGCCTGGCCTGGCTGGGAACAATCGGTAGCGGCAAGTCCTTCCGTCGTCATGTTGACCGGTGGCCGCTGATCATCACCCTGGTTACGTTTGGTTTAATCGCCGCTCAGCCGCTGGGGCCGTACTTACAGCGTGCTTACACCACAGATGCGAATATCGGCGAGTTGAAAATGAAAGAAATAATCATAACAAAACGGGGAACCGTTACAATCCACCGTTTCAAATTGGGACGATGAACCAAACCTCAACCCCGCATATCTACTTTTTGCACGGCGATGACCCTGCCGGTTTGGAAGAGCGGCTTGACAAATTTAGCGCCAGCCTGGGCGACCCTGTAATGGCAGAGTTAAACCTGACCCGCCTGGACGGCCGATCGTGTGACGAAAATGACATCCGCAACGCAGCGATGTCTTTTCCATTTTTGGCAGATCACCGAATTGTAATTGTGCATAATCCGCTTTCAAAAATAACTGTTGAAAGTCAGCGCAAACGGTTTACCGCTTTATTGAGTGAAGTTCCGCCAACGACGCTGCTTGTTCTTGTTATTCCAGACGAATCATCCTGGCGCAAAGATTCACAAAACCAATGGGGAAAGAATTGGAAAACACTTTCTCCAACCCATTGGCTGATGAAATGGGCCTCCGCCAACCCCGGTAAAGTAAAAGAAGAAGGCTTTGCGCTGCCAGACCAGCGCGAAATGCCGAAATGGATTCTTGAGGAAGCCAAAAAACAGGGTGGCCAATTCACACCACAGGCAGCAGCAGTTTTAGCGGAAATGACCGGTAGTGAAACCCAGATAGCCCGCCTTGAGATTGAAAAAATGCTGATGTATGTGGATTTTCAACGCCCGGTAACTGATGTGGATGTCAGCGCTGTTTCCATCTCTCAGAACCAGTTTACCGTTTTTCAACTGATTGATTCGATGGTGAATGGCGAAAGAAGCCGGGCTTTATTCCTGTTAAGAGAGTTACTCGAAACCGAAGAGCCGCTAAGCCTTTTTGGAAATATTGTCAGTCAATTCCGCAAAATGGTGCTGATAAAGGATGCCCAACAGAATGGTGGGACACTTGAATCCATGATAAAAGATTTGGGGATACAGAAGTTTATTATCGAAAAAAACCTTACACAATGTCGCAGGTTCAGTCTTCAGGAGCTCAAAAAAGCCTACTTACGCCTGGCGGAATTGGATTTTGAGATGAAAAACGGTATTACCCCGGGTGATTTAGCGATTGAATATTTTCTTCTAGAACTGAAACCGGCTAAAACATAAGCACCGTTTCGCGCATCTCACCCCAACGGAGCGCATCCCGAATTCCATCTTCAATGGACATTTCGGCTTTCCATTTCAATAAACGCAGGGCGGTATCCGCATTGGTATAAGAACCGGCGGTATCTCCCGGACGAGGACCGGTTTCCCGTTGGTTGATGGTTTTGCCCCACACTTTTTCGAAGGCAACCACCAATTCTTTGACGGTGACACCTTTTCCCGTG
Organism: Leptolinea sp.; assembly: GCA_037143255.1. Taxonomy (GTDB): domain Bacteria; phylum Chloroflexota; class Anaerolineae; order Anaerolineales; family Anaerolineaceae; genus Leptolinea. Next base: position 6,424 of record JBAWYZ010000072.1, read on the forward strand.
CCCAGATTAATTACCAGATAATCGTCTGCCGGATTTCCAGCGCGTTCAAACACACCATCAAAATCGGTCACAGCGTTGACATGCGCGCGCGCCAGGTCCCACACGTGAATAAAGTCGCGAATGCCGGTGCCGTCTCGGGTAGGCCAGTCAGTGCCGGTGATATCGAAAGTAGCCTGTTTACCAAGGGCTGTATCTACCAGTTTGCCAAGGACATGCGATGGTTTTTCCACATGGATGCCTGAGCGCATTTTCGGGTCAGCTCCAATGGGATTGAAATAGCGCAGGGCTATTCCCTGCATGCCGTAAGCCATGCAGAAATCCTTCAACACCATTTCCATCATATATTTGGTACGGGCGTACGGGCTGGTTGTCTTGAGAGGAGATTCTTCTGTCACCATGAAACCGGGAACGAGATCATAAATTGATGCTGATGAGCTGAACACCACTCGCGGATAGCCCAGGTCGGAGAGGTTTTTGAATAATTCAAGTGATTTAGCTACATTATCGGTGTAGTAATCATACGGCATGGTCACCGACTCTGGAACAACTATCAAAGCGGCACAATGCACAGTAGCTTGAATTTCGGGGTGATCTTTGAAAACCTTCACAAGCGCGGCGCGGTCGGCGATATCGGCTTTGTAAAAAATGCGATTACGGGTAAATTCTTCCCGACCGGTGATGAGAGAATCAAGAATGACAGGAGTGTGCCCGGCATCTTCCAAGGCAGAAGAGATTGTGCTTCCAATATATCCGGCGCCACCAGTAATAAGAAATTTCATTGAGTTCTTCCTTTTTCAAACAGTAATTCTAATATTAAAGTCTCTGCTCGGGAACAAAACAAACGACCCCGAAAAAATAAGACGTGCGATTCTTAATACTTCTTTGGTAGCATCTTGCTCTCTACCTGAACAATTAATATATTTCGTGATTCCTTCCCGCTGATGTCATACAAATACAAGCTAAGCTGGTACAAATTATAACCGCTCTCGAGTATCTGAATTATTTGTCGAATATCCAATTCGTTATGCTTTCCACTGATTTTCACGTTAAAATAAATTCATTAATTCGTTTGATTGTCTGAGGTCATTTGCTATGTATATTGCCGTTGAAGGTGTGATTGGCGTTGGAAAAACCACTTTAGCCCGCTTACTGCAGCCGATATTTAATGCCGGTTTGCTGCTCGAGGTTTTTGAAGAAAATCCTTTCCTGGGGGACTTTTACTGCGATAGGGCGCGTTATGCCTTTCAAACGCAGATATTTTTCTTGCTCAGCCGCTATCGCCAGCAGAATAGCAATGTTCCGCGCTTGTTAGGTGAAAACAAAAGTCTGATCAGTGATTACACGTTTGAAAAAGATACCATTTTTGCCAGCATAAACCTTCAGGGTGATGAATTGGAAATGTATCACCGGGTGCATGAAGCGCTGGCCGAAAAAGTTGCCTCACCAAACTTGCTCATCTATCTACGGGCCAGCATGGATACTATCATGCAGCGCATCGCCCTGCGCGACCGACCCTATGAACGTCAGATTGAACGCGCCTACCTTGAACAGCTTTCAGACGCTTATGAGGAATTTCTTTCTCATCCTGCAAGACTGCCTTTTTCTACTTTGATTATTGATACTGATAATTCCGATTACTTGAACTCAGCAGAAGAGTTGAAAAGTATCGGAAACCGTATTCGGCAGGCGCTGCAATTGAGACCTTTCCAGCCGACATTGCCGATCGCTCCATCATTTTGATTCCATTTGTTATAATCTTCCGCATGGAAAAGAAACAACGTTGAGAACAACAAAAGAGGCTTTGCTGCGGCTAGCCAGAGATACTGCTGCAATTAGCGCCAATCAAGACCACAGCATTGTCTGTATCTATTTGACTGGATCACTCGTGACGGAAGACCCTTTTATTGGGGGATCCACGGATGTTGATTTCTTCTTCGTGCATACTGAAAAACCCCCTCTGCAGCGCGAAATACGCTATTTGAGCGACGATGTTACCTTGGATATTGCCCATGTGGAGCAGAGTATTTATCAGCAGCCACGCCATTTGCGGGCAGATGCCTGGTTGGGACCATTTCTATGTGCCAAGCCTAAAGTATTGTACGATACCCGGCATTGGTTTGAATTCACTGAAGCCAGCGTTGGTGCGCAATTTTATCAGCCTGAATACATGTTGGAACGCGCTCGTCCGTTGGCAGCCGCCGCCCGCCGGATATGGATGAATTTTCATCTGTCCCCACCTGAAATAACACCAGCCCATGTTTTGGAATATTTACTTTGTATTCAATTAGCCGGAAATGCGATTGCTCTTTTGAGTGGAGCGCCTTTGCCGCTGCGCCGCTTTTTTCTTGATCTACCCATCCGAACGCAGGCTGTAAAACGCGTAGAACTTTTCGATCTATTTAAATCCGCCCTTCTTCCTAATGCTGCTAATACCATTGAATGGCAACTTTATATATCTCAATGGACAGAAACGCTGCGGCTTGCCTCCGCCGCAAAAAACTGCCCACCTAAGCTTTCAGCGCCCAGGCGAAATTATTATTGCAAAGCCGTAAACGCACTCTTTGAAGAGAATCCGGCTGCGGCTGCTTTGATACTAATGCAAACCTGGACTCAATCCGCCCTTTTGATACCAAATGAACTCAATTCAATGGATGCCTTGAAAGAAGTCTATTCAGCTTTTCTACAGATAAATGGATCTTTTGAGCCGGTTATCGATAAATTAGACCAATTATTGGATACGGTTGAGGAGATTTTGGACGTATTTTCATCAGAAAATGGTTTGACTGAGTAATTATGAAAAAACTGTGGATAAAATCAATTTATCTGTGGATAACTTTCTAAAGTTGTGGATAACTCATGTCAATAATCCCATTATTGCTGGAGAAAAACATCAATTTCCGGTATTCTATCCCCTGAAAATCAGGTTTCATTTTGCTAATTTTGGTTTTTTGAAAATTATTCTGGATAAGTCTATTTTTATCAACACAAGCCTGTGGAACCATTGAAATGGATAATGTATAAATATGGTGTTTTATTTACGAAGAACACCCATATATTCGAGTTTTCGTTCGGTATTGTGATTTATCCACTTATCCCCACTCTCTACTAATAATACTAAATCCATTTAATTATTGATAAATTGATTAAGCAGATAGTAATTCAAATCCGGAGAAAATTAATTTTTACAGAAAGTAAGTTGTGAAGAAATTCTTTGGGTTACCTAGATTGATTTTGTTTCAAAAATCCGGTATGCCTTAATTGCACTAGATAAATAAGCATTCAAGTTCATTATCTGCCTTGAAAATAATATGGATATTCGTCAATATGTAACTGAAAAATATAGAAACCGCTTTGGCTCAAAGCCTTCTTTTATCGCCCGGGCTCCTGGGCGGGTGAATTTGCTGGGAGAACACGTTGATTACAATG
>JBAWYZ010000073.1:0-9787 GCA_037143255.1 Leptolinea sp.
GTTTTATTAACTGTATCAGATGCGCCAACCGCAAAGGATTATTCTGCTGCCGCAATCCGAAAAGGCGGGATCATCCATGTACATGCAAAAGTAGACTCAGGCATGAATCGTCTGGGCGTTCCAGTAGAACAGGGTTTAGAGTTCCTAAAGACATTAAATTCTCTACCAGGTTTGCAAGTAGATGGATTGTTTACCCATTTTGCCCGGGCAGATGAAATCACTGCTGGGACTACAGAACAACAATTAGATCGGTTTACAAAATTGTTGGCAGAGGTGAAAAAAGCCGGTCTGACTCCACCCATGGTTCATGCCGCCAACTCGGCAGCGGCGCTCTTTTTTCCGGCTGCCTATTTTGATATGGTGCGCCCGGGTATTGCTTTGTTCGGCATTAATCCTTCTGAAGATACAGTATTACCTGAAGGGTTCAAACCAGTTCTGGAATGGAAAACCCGCTTGATTTCTATAAAAGATATCGGCGCCGGTTCAGGAATAAGTTATGGACACCGCTATATCACCAGCAAGCAGGAGAGAGTTGGGGTTATTGCGGTGGGGTATGCTGATGGGTTCCGGCGGGTAGTTGGGAATGAGGTGTTAATCCAAGGGAAACGCGCACTGGTAATTGGCAATATTTGTATGGATCAGTGCATGATCAACCTGGACGCGGTTCCTGAAGCGGCGCTGGGGGATGAGGTCGTGCTGATCGGCAAGCAGGGCAATGAGCATATCAGCGCGGAAATGATCGCTAAACATTGGGGAACAATTTCCTACGAAGTGGTTTGCGGATTAACAGCACGCCTGCCGCGCATTTATAAGGATTCATAATGGTAGAAATTCTCGCTCCAAATGGACAGAAAGCCAAACGCTGGCTGGCGCCAATCCCAGTGCCGGAGGAAGTTTGCGCGGAATTAAAGGATTACTCGCCAGTTTTTCAACAAATAATATTCAACCGGGGCATTTCGACAGCGGAAACCGCGAATGTGTTTTTAACTGATACGGCAGTCGAGCATGATCCGTTGCTTATGAAGGGTATGGCTGAAGCGGTCGAGATTATCTGGCAAACCATCCAGGTAGAAAAGCCGATGATCGTGTATGGCGATTATGATGTCGATGGGGTGACTGCTACAGCTTTACTGGTTCAGGTGATCAAATCTCTAGGTGGTATTGCTCTTGAATATATTCCCAACCGTTTTGATGAGGGATATGGGCTAAATAGCGATGCAATTCAGACGTTGTTCAATCAAAATGCCCATTTGATCATTACGGTGGATTGCGGTATTCGTTCTGTCAAAGAGGCGGAACTGGCGCAGGAATTAGGGATCAAGCTGATCATCAGTGACCATCATCACCCACGTGAGGTTGTTCCCTCTGCTGATGCGGTTATCTGCCCGCGTCAGGTAGGCGATGAATACCCATACAAAGAATTGGCGGGTGTGGGGATTGCCTATAAAATTGCCCGCGCCTTGTTTCAACGCGCGGGTAAAGACCCGGTTGAGGCTGAAAACTGGCTGGACCTGGTTGCAATAGGCACGGTTGCAGATATTGCCCCTTTAACTGGCGAAAACCGATTGCTGGTAAAAAAGGGATTGGCTAATATTCAGCAGCATCGCTCAAGACATGGAATTTATTCTCTCTCTGGTGCGGCAGATATTAATTTTTCTAAAATTACAGCCGGCAATATTGGTTTTGGTCTGGGTCCGCGCTTAAATGCTGCTGGAAGAATGGAATCAGCTCGTAATTCTCTGGATTTATTGATGTCGGAAGACCTTGAAATCACTGGGAAACTGGCACAAGTATTGGATGATCAGAATAAAGCGCGACAAATAAAAACTAAAGCGAACCAAGAATTTGCAGAAACTCAATTCTCAGATATTGAAAATTTACCAATATTGATCGCGTTCGGTTCAAAAGATGAGTTTCATGAGGGTATTGTTGGATTAGTTGCAGCGCGGTTGGTGGAGAGCTACTATCGACCTGCCGTGATCGGGGTGATTGGCGAAGAGACCAGTAAAGCATCCTGCCGCAGTATTGATGAATTTCATATTACCGAAGCTCTGGATAAGTGTGCCGATCTGCTCGTCAGGCACGGTGGTCACAGCAAGGCGGCCGGTTTCACGGTTTTGAATGAGAACCGGGATCAATTGATCTCGCGGTTATATCAGATAGCAGAAGAGCAATTAAAGGTTGAAGAACTTACCGCGTCCATAAAATATGATGCTGAAGTAGATCTGAACGAATTACAGATGCCATTAATGAATTTTCTGGCCCAAATTGAGCCGACCGGTAATGGCAACTCGAAACCGGTATTTGTGACCAAAGGACTGCGAGCTATTGGAAAGTCAAAAATGGGGGGTGAGAAGATTCATCTACGAATGACAGTGGTCAATGAAAAAGGCATTAGCATTGGAGCCGTAGCTTTCAAACAAGGCTTCTGGGCGGATGAGATGCCGGAAAAAATCGACATTATCTACAATTTTGAACTAAACGAGTATAACGACAAGGTTTCTTTTCAATTGAATGTCAAGGATATCCATCCTTCAGAAGGATAACGTCAGACCTTGCCAGCCAGACCACTTTCAGAGCGAATAACAACCCGGATGGCTGATAATTTGACGGTATGATGGGTATCGTTATAGTGAACATATTTCATGGTTTTTTTAGGATCCTTATTATTAATGATATTTACCTTTCCTCTCCAATCTGAAGAAAACACGCCAAAACTCACGGCTCGGTGGAAACTTGCCTTGCCCCGGTTTATTTAAGCGTCATCATTTAGGAATGGATAATTGTATAATCGAATTGAGGTGCGTTCAAAAGTGAACGCACCCTACTACAGCCTGCTTGTACGGATGATTTTCGGGGGTGGTTTACCCCCGTTCTTATCAATCTCCGAAGCGGTAGCGGATCAATGTCCAGACGGCCACAAAAGCATCCGTCATTTTGATCTTCTTACCCTGTGAATAATCACGCGGGTTGAAAGTTATCGGCACTTCATAAATTCGGATTTTACGTTTTAAGATTTTGGCAGTAAACTCGGGTTCGAATTCAAAGCCATGAGAATTGAGCGGAATATCCATGACAACCCGCCGGAAGAAGACCTTATAACCAGTTTCCATATCTGAAAGGATATTATTATACAGAATATTGGTTATGAAGGTCAAAATTTTGTTGGCGACCATATTCCAGTACAAAATAGGACGGCGGGCGCCCCCCAGAAACCGTGATCCATACACCACTTCGGCAATGCCTTCTTCGATCGGCTTTAGCAAGGCAGCGTAGTCGCGCGGGTCATATTCCAGGTCGGCATCCTGAATAATCAAAACCTCCCCTGTAGCCGAGAGGATGCCCGTCCGTACGGCAGCGCCTTTCCCCAAATTCTTTTCATGGAGGAAAACTTTGACAATCGGATCGGCTGCGTAGGAAGTTAAAATCTCGCGGGTGCCGTCGGTTGAGCCATCATCAACAACAACAATCTCATTTACGAGGTTTACGGCTTTTACCCGACGGATGATTTCTTCAATAGTTTGTTTCTCATTAAACACGGGAATAACGGAGGATACGTTCATAGAGCGAATTATACGGGGATGGGAAAAAAATGGCAAGGATAAAATTGATTAATGAGATTTTGTAAAATTTATGCAACCTGATTTCATAGATGCTATAATTAGTAAGAATCCATTTTATTCCAATCGCCTCCTCTTTATTCGGCGGTTTAGTTTTTAGAGGAAGGGAGCAGATATTCTATTATGGCAACTTTGAATCCCAACCAACTTCAGTCTTTTGCCCCTGCTGTCAAGCATGATCCATCAGCAGCTTTTGTGCCTCCGCCAATATCGAGAATTGAAGATACTGGCATTCCAGCCCTTTGGCTGCAGGATTTACTGTTAAAGATCATGTATTTCCAGGGGTATATGTCCGGCTTTAAGATTGCCGAAGAAGTAGCTTTACCTTTCACCGGTGTAGTTGACATTTTGATGGAAACCTTGAAGCGCGAAAAACTGGTGGAAGTGCGGTCGTCTCAGGTTGGGTTGGGAGAAGGCGCATATTTATTTGCCATCACCGGCGCTGGAATTTCCCGGGCGCGAGAGGCGTTGGAACGCAGCCAATATGCTGGACCGGCGCCAGTACAATTACAGTACTACATTGAAGCCTGCCGCAAACAAACCCGGCGCAAAATTCAGGTTACCCACAGTATGCTGCAGGAAGGTTTCGCAAGCCTGATCCTTTCTGAAAAAATTATTGGCCAATTAGGACCGGCCATTAATTCCAATACTTCCATCTTTTTATACGGCCCTCCAGGAAATGGAAAAACCAGTATCGCCAAATTGATTGGCGAAATGCTGTTCAACCAATCTATATACATTCCTTTTTCCATTTATGTGGATGGTCAGGTTATCAAATTATATGATGCGGTCAATCACCGGTTGGCCAGCCGGGAAGAAGTTACCCCGGCAGGTACAGGAACCCTGCGAGCCGGCATGCGCCGCGATCCGCGCTGGGTGTTTATTCAACGTCCCTTCATTATGACCGGCGGTGAGCTTACCCTCGATGGGCTGGATCTTGTTTTCGATGACACACTGAAGTTTTATGAAGCGCCATTTCAGGTGAAAGCCAACGGCGGAATTTTACTAATTGATGACTTCGGACGCCAACAAGTAAAACCTCGTGATTTATTGAACCGGTGGATAGTTCCGCTGGAAAACCGGATTGATTACCTAAATTTGCATACCGGTCGGAAATTGGAAGTTCCTTTTGATGTCCTGGTCATTTTTTCAACCAACCTGCCACCGAAAGACCTGGTGGATGAAGCTTTCTTGCGGCGTTTGCGCCATAAAATTGAAGTACAAAACCCGAGTTATGATGAATATCGCGATATTTTCAAGCGAGTTTCCGCTATAAAGAATGTTAAATATAACGATCAAGGTCTGGCATATCTGTTGCAGGAATGGTACATCAAACGCAATCGGAAGCCGCGCGCTTCACATCCGCGGGATTTATGTGATCAGATTATTGATTATGCACGCTATACCAATCAGGAACCAGCTCTCGTCAAGGAATTGATCGATCAGGCTGCCGGGTCGTATTTCGTTGAAATGTAAGGGGTTGACTTTGGCGGGTATCAGCCGTCCGCTTTCAACTAGCGCAACCGAAATGATGGTCAAAATTTCACGCGGGCTGGTTGTTTTGGTCATTTGTATCTCCAGCCTACTGCCTATTAAAACAGCCTGGGCGCAAACACCGGTCCCGCCGGTTTACCAGGTTTCTGCAAAATCCTTATTGGAGGGTATGACCCCTGAAGAAAAAGTTGGTCAGCTTTTTCTTGTTACTTTTAGTGGAACTGATACAACCACCGCCTCTCAAATCTATGATCTGATTGTCAATAAGCAGATTGGCGGTGTAGTGTTATCTGCTGCCAATTATAATTTTCCGCCATCAGAAAATCAGATAAATGATGCCTATCAATTAATCAATTCCCTGCAAAAAGCCCGGTTGGATGCGGTTGCAAATAATAGCAACTTGCATTCCATTCCCTTGTTTATCGGGATTTCACAAGAAGGTGATCTTTTTCCGAATGATCAGATTCTGACCGGCTTGACCGCCATGCCGAACGCAATGGCGATTGGGGCAACCTGGAAGCCGGAATTGGCTCAAAAGGTAGGAAATGTTTATGGGGATGAACTGCGCCGTTTGGGTTTTAATTTGTATATGGGGCCTTCGCTTGATGTATTGGATAACGCTCCCGGTACACGCATAGAGGATCTGGGAGTTCGGGCCTTTGGCGGAGACCCTTTCTGGGTGGGCGAGATGGGAAAATCCTTTATCGCTGGGTTGCATCAGGGTTCAGAAGGCAGGATGGTTGTAATCTCCCGTCATTTTCCTGGCCGGGGTGGATCCGATCGCCCGGCTGATGAAGAAGTTGCCACAGTTCGGAAGTCACTGGAACAATTGAAACAAATTGAGTTGGCGCCATTTTTCAGTGTCACCAACCAAAGTCCATCTACTGAAATGATCACAGACGGATTATTCGTTTCGCATATCCGTTACCAGGGATTTCAGGGGAATATCCGAGCAACCACAAAACCGGTGAGTTTTGATGCAACGGCTCTTTCCCAATTAATGGCATTACCGCAGTTTTTACCCTGGCGTGAATCGGGCGGACTATTGGTAAGTGATGATTTAGGAAGTCTGGCCATTCGCAAGTTTTTTGATCCCACCGATGTCTCATTTGATGCCAGGCAAGTCGCTCGCAATGCTCTCCTGGCCGGAAATGATATTTTATATGCCAATAATATGGTATCTACTGGAGATGCTGAGTCTTATACGACCATTGTAAAGACCCTGGAATTCTTCACGCAAAAATACAAAGAAGACCCAGCTTTTGCGCAACGGGTAAACGCCTCAGTAGAACGTATTCTTTCGCAGAAATATAAGTTGTATCCCCAGTTTACAGAAAAGTCTATTTTGCTGCCTGAAGAAGGGATTTCCCGAATCGGAGTCAGTCAAGAGATAGCCTTTGATGTAGCCCAACAGGCGGTTACTCTCATCAGCCCGACTGAAGCGGATTTGACAACTGTTTTACCGCGTCCACCGGAAATGAATGAACAGATTCTCTTCTTGACGGATGTGGTCAGCGGTCAGCAGTGTCAAAAGTGCCCTGAACAGATTACTTTGCCAGTAGACGGGATGCAGAAAGCAGTACTGAAATTATACGGCCCGCAAGCCGGTGGACAGGTTTCCGGCGGCCGGATGTCTTCATATAGTTTTTCAGATCTGGAGCAGATGCTTTCCGGCGCGAAAACCACTGAAACCATGTCGTCTGAAATACGAAATGCCAATTGGATTGTATTTTCAATCCAAAAGATTTCTTCTGACCGGCCGGTTTCACTGGCTATGAAGCGTTTTCTTTCCGAACGACCCGATCTGCTGCGCAACAAAAAGCTGGTGGTATTTTCATTCAACGCGCCATATTATCTGGATTCAACGGATATTTCAAAATTAACCGCCTATTACGGAGTGTACAGTAAGATACCTGTATTTGTCGATGTTGCTGCCAGGGTGTTATTTCAGGAGATACCAGCCCCCGGAATTTTGCCGGTAAGCGTTCCCGGGATTGGGTATGATCTCATTAAGGCTACAACGCCGAATTCTGCCCAGATAATTGCGCTTTCTTTGGATTTACCAGAACCTGGATTGAATCCGGAAACAGTTCCTTCTGTTTCAATAACCCCAACCGAAGTCCCGTTGTTCAATATTGGCGATAACCTGCCAATTAAGGCTGGGGTAATAGTTGACCAAAATGGCAAAGCGGTGCCTGACGGAACGGTTTGCAAATTCATTTTCACTCTGGGTGATGAAAATAGAATTATTCAACAAGTGGAAACAGTTACTACTGGCGGGATTGCCCGCACTGCTTTTCGCATTCAAAATCCCGGATTAATCGAAGTGCGGGTGATCAGTGAACCGGCAATTACCTCGCAGATACTCAGATTGGATGTCCCCGGAAGCGGTGGCGCCCAAATCACAGCCATCGCACCGACTTCGATGCCATCCGAAACGGTTGAACCGTCACCGACAATTTTGCCAACCATCACCCCTGAACCAGTAATGTCACCGGCGGAAATTCGAACCCGTTCTTTTGGCGGCTGGCTGGCAGGCTTGATGGTCTTAATCGGTTTTATAATTGCAGCTTACCAAATTGGTTTTCGCAGAATTTCAGTCCGTTGGGGAGTTCGGTTTGCATTGCTTACCGCTTTGGCAGGCAGTTTCGGACTGGTGGTTTACGGGTTGACACCGGTTGGCAAGCCATTCCCGGAAATTTGGAGCGCTTTGTTATTCTGTGTGGCCGGCAGTTTGATTGGCTGGTTAGCCGGATGGATCTGGTTCCAGTACCCCAAATGGATGGCTGAAAAGCCGGAATAATTCAGCGCAGCAAGGCGGCCAGCAAGCTAAAGGCAGTAAATCCGGCTGTAATCCAGAGAATAGTCCGTTCCGGGTTTGTGTTTAAATAATCTGAAGGATGCCTGGGTTTGGTAATCGGGTGGGTGATGGATGTTACCCGGTCTCCCAACAATCCTTCTTGAAAGGCCTTTATTGATAACGGTCGGTCATCTGGATGCAGACTCATTGCCCAGAAGATGGCTTTTTCTGTCCGCGGGCTAATTTCCGCGTTGATTTGCTGGATGGCCGTCAGACTTTCAGGATGCAGAAATCTTTCACGCGAATCCGCCGGAGGAGTATTGGTTAACAGGTGATACAAAGTGGCTCCGAAGGAAAAAATATCGGTGCGCACATCCGTGTGCCCGCTGTCTCCGCCGTACTGTTCTAAAGGGGTATATAAAGCGGTACCCTGACCCTGTAAAATGGTGATGGTGATTTCTCCCGGCGCAAGTAGCTTAACCAGACCAAAGTCCACCAATTTGATCAGACCGGAAGGGGTCAATTTTAGATTACTCGGTTTAATATCACGGTGCAGAATAGGCGAGGACTGGTTGTGCAAGTAGGAAAGGGCATCTGATAATTGGTTAGCCCAACTGAGTACCAGATTTTCCTCCAGGAATTCACCATTTTGCCTGGCTTCCATCATTAACATGCGCAGATCTTTGCCCGGAATATAATCCATCACCAGGTAATCGCGAGTTGCTATAGAAAAAAAGTCAGAGACTTTCGGTAGGTTGGGATGATCCAACCGCGCGAGAACGGTGGCTTCCCGTAAGAACTGGTCGCGAGCTTCCTTGACGAGATCGGCAGGTAAACTGCGGTCGTGTTCAACTTCTTTCAGTGCGGTTTGACGGCCTTCCAGACGCGTATCGTCGGCAAGATAAATACAGCCCATACCGCCTTGACCAATAATCCGGCGGATACGATAGCGTCCGCGTAAGACATCCCCGGTTTTGAGTGGGACTGGCATGCGGAATAATTCTCTTCTCTTCCCGAATGACAGGGAAATTTCGGCGTTGTTGCTATTTTGTCATTTCGAGATTGCAAAAACAGGACAATTTCTGCTATATTATACCGCGTAGAATCCATTTATAATTCAGGAAAGAATTATGGCGAAACTGCAAAATATTCAAGACACACAGGGATCACCGGTGTTCATTGCCCAAAGCGGTGTCCTTAGCGGCCAGCGCTGGTCAATTGACCGGGAATTGACAATTGGACGTGATCCATCCTGCTCACTGGTGATTCCAGATCGGCAAGTTTCGCGCTACCATGCGCGAATTTCTCTGACTCCGGAAGGGATTATGCTTGAGGATCTGGGAAGTAAAAACGGATCATTTGCAAATAGCGCTTTGATTAGTGATCCGGTCTATTTGAATGATGGGGATGAAATTCAGATTGCCATGGTGCAGACCTTTATCTATTTAAGTTCTGATGCAACCATGCCATTGGAATCTACAATGAAACCGACGCATGAGAAATCCCGCCGGTTGAGAATTGATATGCGGTCTCGGCGTGTATGGGTGAGAGGAACTGAAATATCTCCCCCGTTGTCGGTGCCGCAGTTTCGGATTATTCAAGTGCTTAATCAAAATCCAGGCGAGGTTGTTTCCCGGCAGGATATGATCAACGAAGTATGGGGGGATGAGGCTTCGTTGGGTGTTTCTGATCAGGCGTTGGATGCATTAATTCGCCGACTACGTGACCGCATTGCCAAAAGTGATTCCAGCCATGAGTATCTGGTTACAGTACGCGGCTTCGGGTTTCGCATCAATAATCCAGAAGAATGATCTATTCAATGAAAATAATATACCAATAGCCACATAATCTTCCGACTCTGTAGCTCCGATAA
>JBAWYZ010000074.1:0-9761 GCA_037143255.1 Leptolinea sp.
ACGCAAAGAAGAGAGTCGTTTGGCAGTCCGCCCGCATCCCTTTGAGATCGAAACGTATTTTGACTGTTGATTTCTATTTAATCCCCGCCTTACAGGTGTAAATATTTGCCTCGATTCGGGAAACCCCGAGGATTTGCAGCCAACAGACAATGAAGTCACCGCTAGGTAATCCCCTCTTGGACTGTCGAAGTCAACGGGATTCCGGACTATCTACAAATCGTAAGATAGCCAATCACTCGTTCAATGACGACTTGCCATTCTGGAAACGGATTAAGCGGAAGGCTAGATAACTAATTTAATATCGTTCACATATAACGATTGGATTTGAGCTATCTTCCCCATGTATAATTAGCTTATGAATAATAAATATTTGCGCAGGGCATTGGTCTTTTCTGTTCTTGGTCTAATAGTTTTCACTTTTTTTCTTACCTCAGCTAATGCTGCACATTCGCAATCTACAAATCCGCGAGTTTTGCTGCTTACTTCTGAAGGTCCGCTTACCCCGGTATTGCTCGACTATATAAAGCGCGGCTTGAAGGAAGCGGAGAGAGAGCAAAACAGTGCGATTATCCTCCAGCTGAACACACCGGGTGGCAGCATTGATTTGATGAATAAAACCGTGACGGAAATGCTTGCCAGCAAAATTCCGATTATTGTGTTTGTTTCTCCACGGGGGGCGATGGCCGGAAGCGCCGGGACTATTATTACCCTGGCGGGACATGCCGCCGCCATGGCGCCAGAAACAGCCATTGGCGCTGCAAGCCCGGTTGGTGGAAATGGTGAAGATATCGGCGTCACCATGGAAACCAAGGTCAAAGAGATGCTCAAAGCCACTGTCCGCAGCCTAGCAGCCCGCAGGGGTGAAAAGGCAGTCAAATTGGCTGAGGATACCATTGAAAACGCCAAAGCCGTTTCAGCCGCTGAAGCCCTGTCGGTTGGACTGATAGATGTGATTGCCAATGACCCGATTGATTTATTACACCAACTCGACGGGCGAACTATAGAAGTAGCCGGCGGTCAGGTTAAGCTGGATGTCGCCAATGCGACCGTCGTGCCTTTTAACCATTCATTCATCGAGGACTTTCTATCACTGCTGATTAATCCCAATCTGGTTTTCCTGCTGATGGCGATTGGCGCTCAGGCGGTGTTAATTGAACTTTCATCTCCTGGCGGGTGGGTGGCTGGTTTCATCGGAGTATGCTGCCTGGCCTTGGCTGTTTACGGAATGGGGATACTGCCCGTCAACCTGTTTGGCATTATCTTTATCGTCATCGCTTTTGTTTTGTTTATTCTGGATATTAATGCCCCAACCCACGGTTTGCTAACACTGGCCGGAACAGGATCATTCATCGTAGGCGCTTTAGTTCTTTTTAACGGCATTCAAGATATGGGATTTCCAGCCGTTTCCATTCCTCTTGTGATTGGCACCGGTATCGTACTCGGGGGGCTTTTCTTTGGCATTATTACGATTGGCTTGCGTGCTCAGCACAATCCAGTTTCAACTGGCAAAGAGGCCCTCATCGGAAAAATCGGCAATGCTGTCACTGAATTAAATCCGCAGGGTGAAGTTCAAGTTGCCGGGGAGAGATGGTCTGCCTTATTAGAAAACGGGAATCCGGCTGTCCCCCAGGGAAGCCGGATTGTAGTAGTAGGTGTTGAGGGCATTCGTTTGCTGGTAAAAGCAGCGCCCGAAAAACCTGATTAAGCCCGCCAGAATCCTCTACGCATTGGGCGGACATCTTCACGGGTGACAAAAGCCTCTGGGTCCGTCTCCAATATGATTGTTTCCAATCGGTCAACATCTTTGCGGAACACGCTGGTAAGGATCACAGACACGGTGCCGTTTTTGCCACGGCCGGGGATCTCGGTGACACCAAATCCGGCTGCCCGTAGCGCATCACAAACGGATGCCCCGCGCATCACGCTGATAATGGTCAACTGAATGTGACCAACAGCCAACCGTTCTTCAATATACATTCCCAACACATTGCCGGTGGCAAAACCCGCCGCATAGCCAACAATATTCAGCGGGTTATCCAAATGAGCTAGCACGGTTGTTATGGCAATTACAAAAAGTAACGATTGGAAAAAACCCAAAACCCAGGTAATACCTTTGCGTCCACGGACGACATATAAAACTCGCAGCGTGTCGAGGGCCATATCCCCTAAACGAAGGGCGAAAATCATAAGGGCAAATAGCCATGCCTGTAAAGAACCCAAAACTTCAAAACTCATTCCAACTCGTTTTCTATTGGCAATGCTGCCAACGCTATTTCCCGTTCATTTCAGGAAGGTACATCTGTGACATATATTCTTTCAACATTCGTCTGGTACTGAATTGCGGCGCCAGCGTCCGCAAAGATTCTTTGATCATGGCTACCCATTCATTGGGCAGGTTATCAGCAGACCGGTTGGCATAATACAGGGGAATGATTTCTTTCTCAAGCGTGTCATAGAGAGAGGCTGCATCCAGTTCATCCTGTTCTTCAGTATTATCACGGTCAATTTCATCACCAATCGCCCAGCCATTTCGTCCGTTAAAGCCTTCCCGCCACCAGCCATCCAAGCAAGAGAAATTCAAAACGCCGTTGATGGCAGCTTTCTCACCTGAGGTACCACTGGCTTCCAGTGGACGGCGCGGGGTGTTCATCCAGACATCCACACCTTGTACCAGGTAACGGGCGACGTTCATATCATAGTCTTCCAGGAAAACCAGCCGGCCACCGGCATGAGAATCCTTTACCATACGGTACACTTGCTGAATAATCAATTTACCCGGCTCATCTGAAGGGTGCGCCTTGCCAGCAAACACAATTTGCACCGGCATCGTCGGGTTGTTGATGATGCGCATCAGCCGGTCTACATCCCGCATGATAAGGTTAGCACGTTTATAGGTGGCAAACCGCCGGGCAAATCCAATAGTCAACGAGTACGATTCCAATAATACGCCACCAGCTATCACCTGAACAGGATGGATCGAGTTACTCATCCAGGCTTTCCGAGCACGTTCGTTGGCAAAGACTACCAATTTTCGTTTAAGGTGACGTCTAATCGCCCACAACTCGGCATCTGGAATTTCATCAATTTGTGACCACATTTCCGCATCATCAATGTGCTGCATCCAATCTGGCCCAAAGTAACGGTCGAATAACAGGCGCATCCGGCGAGCTATCCACGATCCGGTATGTACACCATTGGTAATATGCGTGATTGGCACTTCCTCTGTCTGTAATTCCGGCCAGAGAAATTGCCACATTTTGCGAGAAACCTGGCCGTGTAGTTCAGATACACCGTTGCGTTGATCAGATAGTTTCAATGCAAGCACCGGCATACTGAATAGCTCGCCCCATTCTGTATGATTGCTGCCCAGGTTAATGAATTCATCCCGAGTGAGTTTTAATTCCGGCCAATATTGAGCAAAATATTTATCCAACAACCAGTACGGGAAAGCATCGTTGCCAGCCGGTACGGGGGTATGTGTTGTAAAAACATTCGTCTTGCGGACTTTGGCGGCAGCATCTTCAAACGCGGCGCCTTCTTTAACTAACTCGCGGATGCGCTCTAAAACCAGAAACGCCGAATGACCTTCATTCATGTGCCAGACATTTGGCGAGTAATTCAATTTGCGTAATACCCGAACGCCGCCAATACCCAGTAATACCTCCTGGGAGATACGAACTTCCAGATCGCTGGAGTACAGCCTGGAGGTCAACTGCTGGTCAGTTGGGTTATTTGTGGGGACATTTGTGTCCATTAGAAATAGAGAAATACGCCCAACTTGAACTTTCCACAAACGAGCGGCAATGGTTCTTCCAGGCAGTTCAACATTCACAACCAGCGGTTTGGCATCCGCATCATAAAGCGGAATTACCGGCATTTCATCCAATTTCAACACCTGGTTTCGGGTTTCCTGCCAACCGTCTTCGGTGATGCGCTGGGCAAAATATCCCAGGATATAAACAAAACCAACTGCCACCAACGGCATTCCCAGATCGCTGGCTTCTTTCAAATGATCTCCAGATAGAATACCCAACCCGCCGGCATAAACCGGCAGCGATTCATGTAAACCAAATTCAAAGGAAAAATAGGCGATTTGTTTATCTGTAAGATTCGGATAAGTGCGTTGATACCAGGTGTCATCAGCCTTCATATAAGTGTCAAAATTGTTCAGAACCCGGTCGTAAAAATCAAGATAGTTGCGTTCACCGATGACGGCATTCAAGCGCGCCCGTTCAACCTGCCGCAAAAATGCAACAGGATTGTGTAAAAGCCGTTCCCAGAGGAGTTTATCGATGTACGAAAAAAGCATTTGGGCTTCGGGATTCCATGTCCACCACAGGTTGTAGGCAAGTTCTGAAAGCCGCGAAATGCGGCGTGGAAGACTGAAATGATTTGGTAATACTCGAAGATTTTGCTCCATAGAGCCACCTTATTGAATAAAATACAGGATTGGTCTTGATTCTGGTTAAGAAAAAACATTTACCCGGAAAAAGAAAAGGCAAGCTAAGCCTTTTGGCTCACCCTGCCCCTGTTGCTTTTGGATTATACCATGCCATTAAAACCCAGTAGACACCGCATAGTTGTCTCTAATGGCACAGAATTTTGAAATGATTTAGAGTCCCTGTTATGTTGCTAATTACCGATTACTTCAATGGCATCGATACCCCAGATTTCGTTTTCTTTCGTTAACAGAAAATTTCGCGGGTAATCGATTCCGCCAGCCCGAACCATCACTTTAATGGCGGCGGAGGGTGGCTCAGGGTTTACTGCAGCAGATTAAATCGCCATTCCTTCCAAACTGCCGCTGATCTGCAGCATGGCGGCGGCGCCTCCGGGTGGTTGCTTAGATCGGCGGGTGGCGGTCAGAAAATTCGACATCCGATCAGGAGCTTCCTGGTATGTGATCAGAAAAGAATGCACTACCCCTTCCGGCGTAGTTGGATACTCACCCGATCCAGAAAGAACTTTGATTTCCTCAATCTTCCATTCCCCGTTTTCAATTACCATGGAAAACCGAATATTGGAGGATTGTGGCATATACACCGTTGCTTCAACGGACGATTTTTGAAGGTCTTCAGTAAACGAGGGAGAGCCGATTTTGAACTCTCCTATGCTTTCCGGTGAACCCAGCAGCGCCTTCAATGCTTTGTCATCTTTTACACTGGAAGCAAGCGCTGAACTCAGCAAATTGGCGGTCAATGCAAATGGCGTACCGGTCTTTTGGCCGTCCAGAAAATTAGTAATTACTTTGACCGAATCGTTCTTGGGTTGAGGGGCTGATTTTGGCGTGGGCGATGGTTTCACTTGAACCTTGGTTTCAACTACCACCGGTGGTGGTTCATGTGCAGTAGATGGTGTAGCAGTCGCCGGGTTAGATACCCCCGGAAGATTGAAAGGTAAACTGGTGCAGCCTGTAATCAATATTGCAAATACAAGAATCAAAGAAATTGTTTTCATGTGGACACCTCGCTTTGGTTCCAAGAAACACAGGACACGGGGATAATGAAATTCTAAAATTGAATTTCGCCCCGTGTCCATTTATTTACCAGAAATGGGAATTATTATCTGGAAGAACTGTTATAGAACCAGTTATATGCAAAATAACCTGCCGAACTGTCCATACGGACGGCAATTGCCTCGCTACCTTTCAGGCTGTCGGGGATGGTGTAGGTGGCTGTAAAATCTCCACCTTTGCCGGTTTCAGTAGTCGAAACAACGTCACCACCAACTGCAGCCGTTCCATATTCACCCATTCGCACCGTGAAGGTCTGACCGGGTGGGAAATCCTTGGCGAATACAGAAACCATGGAATCTTTTACAACGGAATTAATGGTGAACGATGGGACTGAATTATAGTCCGAGGAAACATTCGGGGATGCCTCTGGGGCAGGTTCGGAAAGGGGCGGTGTCACAGTTTCAACCTCAGGAGCAGTCTCTGCGGCCGGCGATAACGGTGATACCGGAGTCGGAGTAGGGCCGGCTGGCATATCTGGCGGGGCAATAACTTTCAACGTGCTTAAATTCCGGAACCAGTTATAGGCATAATATCCGTTAGCCGCTTCCAATCGCACCGCAATGAAGGTCTGTCCTTTTAAGCCTGCCGGAATATTAAAGGTCAAGCTTAAGTTGCCGTTATCTTCTACTTTTCCAGAGCCGGCAACACTACCGCCAGCCCCCAGACTTCCATACGGCCCCATTAATACGGTGTAATCTGTCAACGGTGGTAAATTGCTGGTAAGAATTGTGACTGCTGCATCCTGCTGTACTTCTGCAATAGTAAAGGTAGGCATGCCGCTATAAACCGGTTCAGCAGGCACAACGGCTGTTTCACTGCCTTCTGCCAAACCCTCGCCGCCTGTACCACCAGTTCCGCCGGTTCCGCCGGTTCCGCCAGCGCTTTTGATTACGCTATCTGTGTTATAGAACCAGTTATAGGCAAAATGACCGGTCGGCCCATCCATGCGGATGGCAATTTGTTGAACGCCCTTCAAAGAAGCAGGGATTTCATAAGTTTCTTCCAGTTCACCACCCACCCCGGAATTGGTGGTAGCAATAACCTCACCACCTTTTGCCAGAGTGCCATAATACCCCATCCGAACGGTGAAATCCTGTTCGGGCGGGATATTGTGCATTTTAATGGTAACTTTTGAATCACCTTCAACGTTTACTATCGAAAAGGTGGGAACACCTGAATATCCTGGAATAACCGAAGTAACCGACGCAACCGTACCAGCGCTGATGGAAGTTGCCAGATTTAAGAAGTTGGGATCATTGTTGAAATAGTTGTAGGCATAATACCCCCCCGTTGCATCCAGTCGGATGGCGATGGTGGCCTGCCCTTTCAGGATATCTGGAATCAAGTAGGTTTCCTGGAAAGCGCCGCCTGCCCCCGAATTGGTTGTAGCAACAACCGTTCCGCTTGACCCATTCGTATTGCCATATCCCATCCGGACAGTGAATAGTTTTTCGGCTGGGAAAGTGGACGTTTGAATGGTAACAGAGACGTCTTTCACCACCGAGACGATATTGAAGGTGGGGATGGCGCTAGCTCGGGTTACCCTGGCCGGTGACAGAACCAGTCCGGCTGCCACTAGCATTGCTAGAATCACTTGAATACAAATCAGAAAAATGGAGGTACTTCTGGTTCGGGTGATAATCATTTGTTTTCCTCCTGACGCGAATCTAACCACTGTACTTAGATAGTATAGCGTGAAAACACGAATCTTGCACGAAATTGGGATTAATATCACATAAAAATAATCGGTACTGTTAAGTGGTTTTTTAGACATCAGCGAAAAGGATGTAAAGTAAATTGCCTACAAAATCACATCATATTCAATGAAATAAATGGCGAAACTGCTTAGCCAGTACCTAAATGTATAAGAATGTACAAATCAACAAAAAACAATATTTTGCAACCCGCGAACCTGAACTGGATGCAGTAGATTTACCCGGATTTTATTTCTTGCAGCGCCTCAATCTCCAATTTGAGGTTTCGCCAGCGAATTGCCAGACTGGCCACATAGACTCCCATTACAAAAAAGATAACCGTATATCCGGCATAAAAATAACTCCAGGTATTAGCAGGTGCATCCATTTGTCTCTCCTATAATTCTGATAATTTCATTTGTTCCACAGTATCAGCCAATCTTCCAAGCCGGATGCGATGCCAGAGCAGGTCAACAAACACAAGCGTAAAGACGATCAGTGAAAAAGTGAAAGTTTGTGACATGGCCGGGGCCATGCTAAAAGAACCGGAGGTTGCCGGATCACCGCTGCCAATAATCACCGGGTGAATCGTGCGGAATATGCGAATAGAAAAGAAGGTTAGGGGAACAGAGATGAACCCAACAATGGCGTAGACGGCCGCAAAACGCGCCCGTCTGTCCGGCTCCTCGACACCCTTACGCAGCATTAAGTAGGCAGCATAAATCAATTCCATCACAGTTGACGTGGTTAACCGTGGATCCCACGTCCACCAGGCATTCCAAATCGGCCGGGCCCAGATGGCGCCGGTTACGATGTTGATCAGCATAAAGACCATCCCGATTTCAACTGCCGCTTCAGAAGCGATATCCCATTTATGATTGCGGGTCTTTAAAAAGCAAGCACCCGTTATGGCTGCGGCCAGGAAACCGAGCATTCCCACCCAGCCGGCAGAAACATGGAAATAAAACACTTTTTGCACAGCCCCCATAACAGCTTCAATGGGAGTGAAGAAAAACACCCTGACCGTCGCGGCAACGAAAAGAATGATTGTTATACTATCTAAAATGCCCAAAAGTTTTGGCTTCGTATCCATATATTTTCTCCAATAACTATTCTTCAACCACTGAATCAAAAACCAGTATTCCAATGGCAATGAAAATCATGTCATAAACCACCAGCAGGGTCATCCAGGGCTGGATATCAACCCAGGGTAAGGTTTGCAGGAACCCGCTGCTGGCTTTCACCACCGCGAGTAGCAGCGGAAATATGACCGGAAACAACAGAATGGGCAGCAGAATATCGCGCGTGCGGGTTTGAACTGCCATAGCTGCCAGTAAAGTTCCCACCACTGAATAACCCGCTGTTCCTAAAAGTATTGACAAAAACAGACCGGGGACAAACAGATTAACCGAGTATAGAACGGCATACAGCGGCATAATGATCACCGCCACGAGCATCGTGAAAAGCCAGTTTGCCAGAACCTTGCCGAAATAAATTGCTGTCCGATCAACTGGCGCAAGGAGGAGACCATCCAAACAACCGCGGTCTTTCTCAACGGCCATAGAACGGTTTAACCCGATTGTACCGGCAAAGATCAGTGTAACCCACAGGATACCACTGGTTAAACCTACTCTGTTCTGCGGACTCAATTCAAGAGCAAAATTAAAAATCAAGATGACCAGCAGGGCAAATACTAACATAGCAGAAATTAGTTCCCGGCTGCGAAATTCTGTAGCCAGGTCTTTCCATACTACCGCGCCGACCACTCGAAAAAAACCGTGCACTTTTTTCACAAAACACCTCCGGCAGATGTTTTTTGTAAAACCTGCCGATAAGCAGTTAATAGACCATCCACCGGTATTTCGTCTTTGGAAAGAGAAGCCTGAATCCGTCCACGGGATAGGATGTCAAATCGGGATGCCAAATCTTCAATACGAACGAGATCATGACTGGTCATCACCACTGTCCGGCCGCTTCCGGTCACTTGTTTCAACACTTCATCGAGCATTTCACAGGCTTCCTGGTCAAGCCCGGTGTGCGGCTCATCCAGCAACAAAATGGACGGATTATGTAATATTGCTCGTCCAATCGACAACCGCTGCTGCATGCCCCGCGAAAAGGTACGCACCAGGTCCTTTCGGCGGGCGGACAACCCAACCTGCTGGATGACGGTTTGGATGCGCTCTTTGGTTTCCGCCAAATCGTATAACCGGGCATAAAACATCAGATTTTCTTCAGCAGAAAGGTCACCGTACAACAACGGCAGATGCGATACAACTCCCAGCCGGCTGCGCACTGCGGAGGCCTGCTCGGGCAGCCTATACCCGGCCAATAATACGCTCCCAAGGGTTGGGCGGACCAACGAGGAAAGAATTCGCAAAAAAGTGGTTTTCCCTGCACCGTTTGGGCCGAGTAAAGCGACAAATTCACCCATGTCAACCTGGAAATTCAAACCGCTCAGAACGGTTTTTGAACCAAACCGTTTGATAAGGTTATGGACATCAATCACCAGCCGCGAATCAGCCACTTATTTTATTTCACCCCGCGCACAC
>JBAWYZ010000075.1:0-9656 GCA_037143255.1 Leptolinea sp.
AAGGACGAGGCAATTATGTGAATAAAGGTCATGCAAATTGATTTCGCCTCGCCCCGAAGAGATATCTCGCCCGATTTTAGAAAAGAACTCATCCTGGGTCAAACGGGAATAAGAATCCCTATAGCATCGCCGGTTTTGGGAACATTTGACTCGGGACGAGGATGACAATAATAACCATGTTAATTACATCCACTTCAACCCGGTGAAACATGGTTTGGTTACCAATGTAAAAGATTGGGAATTAACCAGTTTCCAGAAATTTGTTAAAATTGGACTGTTTACAGTAGATTGGGGTTCAGTGCAAGACAAAAAGTTAACAGAAATGGTTTGCGGTGAAAAAACCAATGATGCGATCGAAAGCGACCACACAATACAATCAACTTTCGTATCCTCCCATTCTTTCTAATTATTATCGAGTTAAAACGGATTTACCGGAATATGAATATCCACCTTATGAACCCCGTCCGTGATTTCTCCCGTGGGTTCTCGGAAGACTTCATAACCTGGAGAATCCCCCGGCTCCAGACCGCTGTCCGGCAGCCAATCGCGGTAAATGGAGAGGTATTGAGCTTCAACTTCGCCCGCCCGGCATTCAACATGAAAGACTCCCCAGGTTTGCCCATCTATTTCACGAATCGACACATTCCAGACCGGCCGCGGGTCCCCGCTGGCCATGGTGGAAGCCTGCACCCCACAGGAATCCGCCAGCGACTCTAAATAGCGTCCTTTGGAATATTCGCTAACAGAAACCCCGTAATGATTCTTGAATGCCTTTTTAAATTTGGTTGCGGATGAAAATCCGCAGGCGGTCGCCACATCTGTGACCGGTTGTTCCTGCAAAATCATAAAAGTTCTGGCCGCCCGCTCCACCCGCAGGCGGTCTATATAGGCAAGGAGTGTCTCGTTCATGGCCGCCTGGAAAATCAGCGGAAAATGAAGCGGCGAAAAACAGCTGACCTCGGCCACCGTTTGCAAATCCAGCGCTTCGCTCAGGTGTTCGTTGATATACACAACCACCTGCTCGATTCGGCTGCGGTATTCAGCGCGCGAGGCAAAATTGATCATAGAAATAATCAGGCTATTCGATTACCCCGTAGAACAGGGGCAACGGTTCCGTTTTCTTATCACTCCAGGTGATGGCCGCCAGGGCGCGTTCTTGCGCTAATTCAAAATCGGCTGTGTTTTTGGCATGAATGGTCAGCAAGGCATCCCCGGCTTTCAAATGGTCGCCCACTTTTGCATGCACGACAATACCTACGGAATGGTCAATGCTGTCCGTCTTTTTCGCCCGGCCGCCCCCCAGAGAAATGACGGTTTCGCCAATTTCGCGAGCATGCACCCCGGCAATCCACCCGGCCTGTACGGCCGTTAAGGTTTTAATTACTACCGCCTTCGGCAGCAGATTTAGATCGTCAATGACGCGCACATCACCGCCCTGCGCCTGAACCAACATGCGAAATTTCTCCAGCGCGGATCCATTTTGCAGGGCAGTTTCAGCCATCGTTCGGCCTTCTTCCAGAGAGCTAACTTTCCCACTGGCGGTTAGCAAATGGGACACCACCACCAGACAGTGTTCATGGAAATCTTTCGGACCAGCACCGCGCAGGGTTTCAACCGCTTCGGCGATTTCAAGTGAATTTCCCACGGCGCAACCCAAAGGCTGATTCATATCTGAAAGCAGCGCAACCACCTTACGGCCAGAAAGCCTCCCGATGGAAACCATTAATACAGAAAGTTTGCGGGCCTCCTCCAAAGTTTCCATAAAAGCGCCGTTACCGGTTTTTACATCCAGCACAATCGTATGCGCGCCGGCAGCAATCTTTTTGCTCATCACCGAGGCCGCAATAAGGGGAATGGATTGTACCGTTCCGGTTACATCGCGCAGGGCGTACAATTTACCGTCCGCCGGAGCCATATCAGCGCTTTGACCGGTCAACACAATACCAATGCGCGAGACTTGATCCAGAAATTCTTTCTGTGATAAATCCACCCGGTACCCGGGAATTGATTCCAATTTATCCAAAGTGCCGCCGCTGAAGCCCAAACCGCGGCCAGACATCTTGGCGACCTTCAAACCACAGGCAGCCACCAGTGGCTCGACCACCAGGGTAGTTTTATCCCCTACCCCGCCGGTGGAGTGTTTATCCACTGTTTTGCCAATAATCGGAGTCAAATCCAGTATCTCGCCGGAATGCGCCATGGCAAGTGTCAAATCAGTGGTCTCACGGTCGTCCATGTCTTTTAATACGATTGCCATCAGCAGCGCGGATGTCTGGTAATCTGGTATTTCGCCGGCTGTGTAGCCGTTTACAAAATACTCAATCTCTGCGCGCGATAATGCCAGCCCATCGCGTTTCTTGATAATAATATCGACCGCACGCAGCGGCCGATGAGATGTAGTATTTTCTTGAGTCCGGTCCATTAGATATCCTTCCGGTTCATAAGTGATAATTAGGCTTTTGGAACAATAACGACCTTGCGGTACGGTTCTTCCCCGGTACTTTCTGTAAAAACATGCGCGCTTGTTGATAGTTCAACGTGGATAATGCGCCGTTCGTTGGACGGCATCGGTTCCAAAGTCTGGCGCCTGCCGGTTTTCAAGACTTGTTCAGCCATGCGGTGAGCCAACTGCTGCAATTGGCGCGTGCGGCGCGCCCGGTATCCTTGAATGTCAATCACCAGCGGCACCCATTCTTCCAGTTCTTTGCTGACGATCAGGCTGGCTATGTACTGCAGGGCATTCATTGTTTCCGACCGGCGGCCAATTAATATCGACAGGTCATCCCCATTGATATCCACCATAACCTTGCGTTGCTCCCCCGGCTCGTTTGGTTCGGTGTAATGCGCTGTGACCTGGGCAATCACTTTCATTTTATCCAGCAGTTCTGTGACTGTCTCGCGGGAAGCACGCAGAATACGGTCTTCAACGCCGTCGACCAATTGAGATGTCTTCAAAACTGGCGCGGTCTGCTTTTTCTCATTGACCACCGGATTAGAAATTGATGATGTGACCACATCCCCATTCTTAACCAACAGCCGCACACGCGCCTGCCGTCCGCCCAGACCAAAGATGCCTTTATTGCCGGAATCCAAGATTTCGACATCTAAAGCCTCTCGGCTAATGCCTAACTGAATGATTCCCCGGACAATTGCTTCATCCACAGAAGGGGCGATAATCTCAAGTGTAGTTTTCTCTTGTCCCATGTTCGCTCCCAGTTTTACAAACGCTACGCTTTCGTAGGCTTGCGAGATGGTAATAAATTGCTCCAATTGACTTTACCAATTATTGCATATTGCAGGATACCAATCACATTAGAAGCAACAAAATACAATGACAATCCGGATGCCATGGTGTAACCCAGCCAGCCCATCAATAAAGGCATATAGATATTCATCATTCCGCTGATTTGTGAACTCTGATCATTTGGATTGCTAGGCGGTGGAGTGATCAACTTGGATTGCACATAAGTTGTAACAACTACGATAATTGCCAGGATTGGAAGAGAAAATGGCATGCCCTCAATTGGGATAAGGTCAGGCCGGCTTAAATCCATCCAGAGGAACCTGTTGTTTATCGGAATCAATGAACTTGCATTTAGGATACTTGGATAGATATGACTGGTAAGTTTAAGGATTTCCAGTGGCGTTGAAGCCAGGGACTGAATAACTGACTGATACAGACCAATAATGATGGGCAACTGGATCACAGTGGGAAGGCAACTGGCGAATGGATTTACTCCCAGTTCCTTGTAGAGTTTCATCTGCTCTTGAGAGAGCTTCTCTTTGTCGCCTTTATATTTTGCCTGTGCATCAATCCAGCGTTTGTCCTTCTGCATATCTTGCATGGCGGTAGAGCCCTTCATCTGCTGCACTGTCAGCGGATGAGTAACCGCACGGATCACCAGCGTGAACAAAATAATCGCAACACCGAAATTTTGCCCAAGGGTGTTGTAAATAAAGAGCAAAACATTAATCATGAAACCAACAAATAAATCCCAATATTGCATATTAATTATCCTCTACTTGGAGGGGTTAAAACTCCAAACAATTTTTCCGTTTTCATCTAAAGCAGCCAGGGTTTTATCGCCCTCGAATACGCCAAAAACAACCAGATTTCCACTAACAACCGGTCTGGAATAAAGTTTACCACCAACTGGTTGGCTCCAAACTTTTTTTCCGTTGGTCGTGACCAGCATCGCTTCACCAGCATCGCTGGAATTGATGTGACCTGTACCAAAAAACAAACCTTTATCCGTAAGCGCCGTACCGCCAATAACAGGCGCTCCGGCATCTAGATCCCAAATTTTATGGCCATCTTTGGCCGAAAGCGCAAAAACCTTGCCAGATTGGTCACCGGCGTAAAGCGTACCATCTTTTATGACTACCGGTTCCCAGACTGTTCCGTCAGTTTTTGCTTTCCAATTGATTCTTCCGGTGTCCGGGGAGATGGCAAGAATTTCATTATTGATTGTCGCAATGTAGAGAATTCCGTCTTCACCCATAGTCTGGCTAAACATTACCGCTCCACCCAGCTCAATTGACCAGATTACTTTCCCGGTTTTTGGATTAAGTGCGTACAGGTTTTTATCCATGGAAGAAACAAAAACGTTCTTGCCATCCGTCACCGGTTGGTTCCAAAGGCCGTTTTTCGCCGTGAATTTCCATTGAACAATTCCATTGGAATTAATGGCATATAAATTATGATCGGCGTTTGGCGCAAGAATCAACCCGTCTATCGCTATCGGAGAACCAATCCAACGGCCTGCGGCATCCTTATTAACCCAGATTTCACCACCAGTATCCGGATTAAGAGAGTGCAACCTGAATTCATAATCTCCTGCAATTAATTGGCCGCCCTCCAAAATTGGAGCAGACCCGAAGATTATCGTGCCTTCTGGTTTGACAGGAAAACGCCATATCTCGGCTCCAGTTTCAGCGTTTACAGCAAAAACATGCGAGCCTGAGGCTGTGTAAATTATTTTGTTAACTACCAGGCTGCCCGGCCAACCAGCCGGAACCGCCCCAGCCCCGCTACACCCGGCCAGTAAAGCTGCGATAATGGTGATGAAAAATACAATTGAAATTTTGCTTTTCTGCATAAGAATTTTATTCTCTCTTTTTCAGGAACATACCTGAATTACGGAACCGGATCAAATCCGCCTGGATTAAATGGATTGCAGCGCATCACCCGCCAGACGGCCATTCCCACACCCTTGATGCTTCCATATTTGTAAATGGCTTGATAGCCATAATGTGAGCAGGAAGGATAAAAGCGGCAGGTGTCCGAAGGCATCATGGGGCTTACGACTGTCTGGTATCCACGAATTAATCCCAGCAAGGCAATGCGAGGAATATTTCCGATTGTTAAGGGGATATCACGAACCCGGGGTTCATTATGATATCTTTCTAGTACTTCTGGTTCTTCACTCATGCGAATTTTGGATCAAACTTGCCCGGTGAAAAACACTTTCGATCGATCGTTCAAGCTCTGCAAAAGTCGCCCGGCTGGATGGCGCTCTACCGATTAAAACCACGTGAAATCCGGTTTTTATTTCGGGAAGCAACGCATCACAAATAGCTCTTATCCGTCTGCGCACTCTGTTTCGCTCAACCGCACTACCAATAGATTTACCGGTAATGATGGCAATTCGGATAGAAATCTCCGCGGAAGAACTTACTACCAATACAACAAGCGGGTGGGCATAAGATTTTCCAACTCGCCGCACCCGCTTAATATCATTGGATCGCGATAGGCGAAACCTGCGTTTCACCCATTTACCTTACACCTGACAATCATTCGCTTTGTTGCTGCTTTTGCACTCCACCGGATGCAGCCAAAAGCATGCAATGGTTCCGCTCTACCAGCGGATCCGTTTCACATGGTTGTTCATAGTGACCGTCAATTTGCGGCGGCCTTTCAGACGGCGGCGTTTTAACACTTCGCGCCCGTCAGCAGTAGCCATGCGTTGGCGGAAGCCATGCACGCGTACGCGGCGGCGAATTTTTGGTTGATAAGTCCGTTTTGTCATACTTTACCCTTTCAAACAAGGAGGATTGCAATTTTAGTTCAAGATGTGACGCAACATTATAACCGATGCCAGGCTATAGGTCAAACCCTTTTTGGCGGTTCACCCGTCTTTTTGTGCGCCATTCTTCGGCCTCGGAGCATCAAATAATTCCACCAGTTGCTTAGACCCTTCCGGATCGGTGACAGCCAGCACTTCGTCATCCTGCTCAAAGACAGAAACTCCGCGCGGAACAATTACTTCTCCTTTTCGGATGATGGCGGCAATGACGCAGTGTTCCGGCAAATCTGTATCTTTCAATAACATGCCAATTGCTTTTGCGCCTGCCGGTATCTTTTCAGTTACCAGTGAATAATTTCCCCGGCGCAGTTTGGTGAGCGTCATCATATCGCCCATAGACATCTCTTCTTCAATCATTTGTGACATGATTTCTGCATGATTGACAGCCACATCTACATTGAAAACATCTGTAAATAGCCAGGCATCCCTAGGATTGTTAACTCTCGCAATCGTGCGCGGTACGTTGTATTTCAATTTAGCAAAATGACAGATCGCCAGGTTGATTTCATCCCGGGTGGTAACAGCCGCTAAAACATCAGCTCCCATAACTCCAGCCTGATCCAATATCAGCGGGTCAATCGGGTTCCCCTGAAAAATGGATTCGGTAGGAAGCTCATGGTGAATTATAGAAAGGATATCAGACCGACTCTCGATAACATGAACGGTATGATTTTGCTGTATTAGCGTTTTCGCTAACTGGATTCCGGTTCGTCCGCCGCCAATTATTACTACAAACATGTCAGGCCTCCTGCTTGTCGATGTTCTTCAGGCGCCGGCGTAAACCTTCGATGCCCTCAAAAGTTGCACTAATCAATGCAATATCCCCGGATCGTAAACTGGTTTCTCTGGTAGGGATGATTGCCCTACCTGCCCGGGTTAAAGAAACAGGTAGGCAATCCGCACAATCAATTAATTCATTGAATGTCTTCCCATCCCACAGGTCATTAACCACAACTTCGTAAATTTCTACTTCACCATTTCCGGCTGAGAAAACTGTTCGCACATCCGAATGGAAAATCAATTCTTCCATCCGCTGCGCCCCCCAACTGGTGGAACTTACTGTTTGCAATCCGAAATATTCAAATATCTCGCGTGTTCGGGGGTCATAATTTCGAGCTAAGACATTCTTGACTTTATAAACATCTTTTGCAATATAGGCAACTACTGCATTCAAAGCATCCGAATTTGTGACTGCCGCTACAGCATCTGCATTTTCTATTCCAGCCCGATGTAAAACTTCCTGACTAAGAGCTTCCCCTTCATTCAAACGTCCTTGAAAATCACCTGGAAGATTATTGAACGAAGCCGGGATATTATCTATCACTGAAACATCATGACCTCGTTTAAACAGATTATATGCCAGCTCTGCGCCCAGGCGGCCACAGCCAATTACGATAACTATCATATCTTCCTTTCCCTAGTCCACTTGGTACGGGACATTGGTGATAACGATATTTTTACGGAACCGTAAAGCCCATCTCAATACAGTTGCCGTTTGAGTATGCAGAGCATTCGCCAGCCAATTGCGTGGGATAAATTCAGGCACAACAATGGTTATCATTTCATTGGGTTGCCGATTTTGATCAATCTGGTCAATATATTCCAGGAGCGGTTCCACAAATAATCGATATGGCGAATCCAGAATAACGAGGCGAGTTCCATCACCCCAGATTTCCCATTTTTTCTGAATCTTTTCTGATTCAGATTGGTCAGTTGAAATATGTACTGCTGTTATGTCTTCAGTCAATGTCTTGGCATACCGCAAGGCGGCCAATGACCCTCGATGAACACCTCCCAAAGGTATTATCACACGATGGCGGATAATGCGGGCGGGTGAGCCAAAATGTTCCAGGGAAAGATGTTTCGCCAGATTTTTGTAATGATGATGTATTGAGAAAAAGATGGTTACTAAAATTGGCGTAAGAATAACAACAATATAGGCGCCATCGGTAAACTTAGTGATCGCAAAAACCACCATAACGACGAATGTCATAATGGCGCCAAAGCCATTAATGATCATTTTGAACTGCCAGCCGCTCTCATATCGAAGCGTTGAACCTGGTTCTACAATCTCTTCCCCTTCTTTTAAGTGACCAACCTTCCACCAACGCCGCGCCATGCCTGTTTGAGACAATGTAAAACTTAGGAAAACACCAATAGCATAAAGTGGGATCAGTTTTGTGACAGATGCATTAAAAACAATAATCAATAAAGAGGCAATTCCCGCCAGAGCCATAATTCCTCGGGAATATACCAGCCGGCTTCCCCGATAAGTTAGCTGGCGAGGGAGGAATCCATCACCGGCATGTAAGGCGCTCAATCGTGGAAAATCAGCAAAGGCTGTATTGGCGGCCATGATCAAAATAATCGTCGTCGCTACAATCACAGCCAGGTACGGCAAGCCGCGGTCAGAAAATATTGTGCGTGCTAATTGGGAAATTACCGTTTCTTCTTCTGAAGGAGTTGCGCCAATACGATTCGCCAAAAAGGTAATCCCAAATAGAAAACTACCCAAAATACCAGCCATCCATATTAGGGTGACTCCGGCATTTTTACTGCGCGGCTCTTTAAATGCCGTAATCCCATTGGAGATCGCCTCAACACCTGTTAATGCAGTCGTACCGGAAGCGAAAGCTTTTAAAATGAGGAATAATGTAATGGGCTGCAATATTGTATGCTGCTCAAGAATATCAGTAGGTGCAGCAACAACCAAACCCAGATTACCAGTAAAGTATCGAAACAACCCAAACAAAACAGTTGCGGCCATGGCAAAGAGGAAAAAATATGTTGGGACGGCGAATGCATACCCTGATTCTTTGACCCCGCGAAGGTTAATCAACATGACCATTAGCACCATTCCAACAGCGATTTCCACCTTCCATTGGTACGTCGCTGGAAAAGCTGAAACGATTTGAGCAACTCCGGAGGAAATAGATACAGCCACGGTCAGAATGTAATCTGTCAGTAAAGCTGCACCGGCTGTTTGAGCAG
This sequence comes from Leptolinea sp., assembly GCA_037143255.1. Taxonomy (GTDB): domain Bacteria; phylum Chloroflexota; class Anaerolineae; order Anaerolineales; family Anaerolineaceae; genus Leptolinea. Next base: position 9,078 of record JBAWYZ010000075.1, read on the forward strand.
GAAGTTCCCCTAGATTATCTCTCGCCACGATATAAGCTCCACCACCCCCGGGATAGGCATGGATGGTTTGCTCATAGGAAAGAGTTAGGATAACCAATAATCCGCAAATCGCCAAAGCCATCGGGACAGAAATGCCCAACGCTCCCACACCTGCTGCAGCAAGAATAATTAACATCTCCTGCGGGCCATAAGCTACTGATGACAAGGCATCAGAAGAAAATACAGCCAGACCGATGGCTTTGCCGATGGTTTGTTCAGGAGCATCAGCGGTAGCCAGTGGTCGGCCAATCAGCCAGGTTTGAAATGATTTTCGTGGTTTATATTGCGAATCGTGACGTAAAACCGTCGAACCGTTATTTTCATCAATATTCATAGCAACGCCCAGGACAAGGGCCATTTTCTCCGTAAAACAATTGTCGTTTCATAAAATCACAAGACCAATAATTATACTGTCATCGGGTTTTTTATACAAGATAAATGGCCAAGTAGAAATGTCCTAATGGTTTGCAATAATTTATAACTCTTGTCAGATTTATGATTAGTCCAACAGTTTATTTAAGGATCAATCAAGGGTAGTAT
>JBAWYZ010000076.1:0-9597 GCA_037143255.1 Leptolinea sp.
GATGACTTACCCGCACTTTGTGTCCCAGGGGGTGGGGGGATGGATTTGGCTGCCATGCAAACTGCTGTGTCTAAGAATATTCCTCTACCGGTTGATCTACCGCCGGGGGTTCCAGTGGTCATCAATCCGCGCGGGTTCAGACCAGGCAGTGTGCGCAACGATACTTTTTTCAAGTCAATCCCACTGGTGTTGAAGGAAATCCCGGAGGCGATTTTTGTTTGTGCAGGAATGGCAGGTCAGACCGAAGCGCAGAAGTGGGTTCAACGCCTGGGAATTGAAAAATCAGTGCATTTATTACCCTTCTTACCGCAAGAGGATTTGTGGCGACTATTCAAGCGCGCACAGGTGAGTGTTTCCATCAGCCAGCATGACGGCACACCCAATTCACTTTTGGAAGCCATGGCGCTGGGTTGCTTTCCAATTGCGGGGGATATCGAGTCAGTCCGTGAGTGGATTGTGGATGGTGTGAATGGTCTGTTGGTCGATCCTACCAACGCCACCGAAGCCGCCGAGATGATAATGAGGGCATTGATCGATAAAACCATGATGCAGAAAGCAGCGGAGAATAATCAAAAAATAATAATCGAACGCGCTGAAAAAGATCAGCTTGCCGGCATGATTGCAAGTTTTTACAATTCATTATGATAAGATGGTATTAAGACGCTCTAATAGAAACCCATCTGAGATTATCATACGCAAATCTAAGTGATTTAGAGGTTACAAGGAGACTACATGGGACTATTATCCTGGATTTTAGTTGGTTTAATTGCCGGGTGGCTGACCGGTAAGGTGATGAAGGGATCCGGTTACGGGCTGCTGGGAGACATCATCATCGGTGTTGTTGGGGCGATGGTAGGCGGCTGGCTATCTGAATCCGTGTTGGGGTTAGGAGTGGGCGTTAGTGGATTCAATCTAACCTCAATTTTGGTCGCCTTTGGCGGTGCATTGGTTGTATTATTTATTCTGCGTACATTAAATAAAAGGTAAGAATCGGCAATAGAAGAACGATTTTTCATCTCGCAACCATCCAATCAATAAATTCTTACTGGCTTCTCTTCTACAACGATAGATTCATAAAAGCGCGGAAAGTTAACCTTTAAATAGGGAAACAATCGAACATTTGAAACTTTTTTTGGATTTTTAAAAAAGCAGGTATAGGCTATTGTATTAATCTTGAATTTGTTCCATAATGTTGCTATAGGCTGGTTCTTTCCAGCCGTATAGAATTTGAGGGTATGATGAAAAGAAAAAAAATTGCTTATGCATTGATAGCCATCTGGCTGGCGATTGTTTCTTGCAATATGCCGATATTTGGAGCCGAATCGACCCCCACACCAACAGCTGCCGGTAGCACAGCATCCCCTGCACCAGCCATCCCAACAATACCAGGGAGTACTGCTGCGCCAACGGTGGCGCCGGTTATTGCACCAACCAACACAGTGGTTATTCCCCCAACTGCCTGCACACCGATTGTGACGGCCAATAATTCGGTCAACATTCGGTCTGGCCCAGGAACGGTTTACCCCACAATCGGCGCGTTGGCTTTGAATGCGACAGCCTCGGTTGGCGGTAAGAGCGCCGATGGTACCTGGTGGTACATCAATTATTCCGGTAGCGCCGGCTGGGTTTCCGGCAGCGTGGTAACAGCATCCTGCATCCCCGCAACTCTTACCGTTGTAGCCGCCCCACCAACCCCAGTTCCGCCAACTCCGGTACCGGTCTCTGGAACATGCAAGGATGGTTATGTCCAACGCTTAATCAATTCAGGGGATAAAGTGTGCGTACCGCCAGCCTCCAAAGCTCAAGCGGATGCCGACAACGCTGCGGCTGATTCTCGCAAATCGGTAACTGTTTATGGACCAGCTGCCTGTCAGGTGGGGTTTGTGTGGCGGGAAGCTTATTCTGGTGACAAAGTTTGCGTTACAGGCGCAGTTCACAGCCAGGCATTGTCTGACAATACTGCGGCAGCATCCCGCTGGGAGGTGGGAGATTATGGCCCGCACACTTGCGTAGCAGGATTTGTCTGGAGGGAAGCAACTTCAGGTGATGATGTGTGTGTAACTGGAGATGTCCGAACCCAAACAATTGCTGATAATGCTGCGGCTGCATCACGCGTAGCCAGTTCCGATGCCTGCATCAGTGGGTATGATTGGCGAGCGGCGTTTTCAGGTGACAAAGTTTGCGTGACCCCGGCGGTCAAAACTCAGGTAGCCGCTGATAATGCAGCCGCTCCCAGTCACACCTGGTAAAACAAAATGGGATAGGTTAATGTTAAGGGAGGACGGCCGTCCACCCTTACGGATATATTTATTAATGAAGGGCTGGCAGAATAACCTGTAAAACCCACAGGATCACCATGCCGGAAGCGATGGTCCCTGAATTCCTAGATTATTATACCTAGAACCCCATAGTAATTGGGTCATAATCCTATTTGTAAAATAATGGTCAAAGACCTTGCTATCATGTTTGAAAGAATGCGAGGACATAAGGTTTTAGCTGGAATAAATGGACATGGCACAACTATGCAACCCGTATAAACATGGATGGAAAAGATTATGTAGTCCGATTTGTTTTACGGGAAGAAAATGCGAAAAAAACTTTTTACTATGATTCTCACGAAATATTAGACGCACAAATAAAAGAGGTTTTGGCTGGTAATGGCATCGTCCAAGCGATGGACGGCCAAACCAATCAAAACCTTGTTAGATTTGTTACTACAATATTTCGCTGCTGTCAAGAGGCAATTTGGAGATAATTCCCAATACCAAGTAGCAGATGAGTGGACACCTGAGCGGCTGGCGAATTATGCGCAGTTCCTGGTGGCGAAGAACGATGTTTCTCTGTTGCTGGATGCTGTTCAGAGCGAGAAGCAGGGTTACAGGCGGCGGTTGTTGGATTTGGTTGGGCGGTTGGAGTTAGATACGCCGAATAATAATGCTACGCGGGTATATAAAGCAATGGAAGCGACGAGTGAACTTGATTCTGGCATTGTTCAATGCAAGACGAAGTGTATTCCCCACACACGTGGGGGTGAACCGGATATGAAGCCTGTTGAAGCGAAACTTTCCGAACTCTTCACACGAGCCCCAACGCCGGAGATATAGGCTGATGCCTTTGAAAATTTATTGTATTTGTGTCCGAATAATCATATGATGTTTGATCTAGGGGTTTTTACAATAAATGCTTATTTATCTTTGTTTGGGATTGAAGGCAGGATTCATGTTATGCACACGTATCAAGTCAATTTGGAGAATTTGAAGTTCCATCGGAATCAAAATGGAAATATGAAAAGTATGGGGGAAAAGCATCTACCCTACCGTCTGCTAAAAATTTCAAATTTTTTGTAAACTTTTACCACTGTTTCTCCCCAACTCGGGAACTAAATTCACCCTCTGTACGTTAACCTATTACGGTATACAATTATCCTATGTAATATTTATCACAGCTCGAAGAAAGAGGGTTCTATTATGGTAACTAGATTAATCCAATTCATCGGTCGGTATAGAATCCTAATCATCAGTATAGTCGCCTTTCTGGCGGCTGCCGGGATCCTTCTCACTCTGCAGAACCCCTCACAACCTTCCGAAAGCGGGCAACAAATTCCGGTAGAGAATAATAAACCAAATGATTCTGGAGGCCAATCAACAATGGATGATAACGAGACAAGTGTACCGGTGCAATTGAGTGAAGGCCAGGCTCAACCACAGCCAACTACATCCGCTTCTTTGGCTTCGACTGAACCGCTATCTGAAGACGAAATCAACCAGATTCTTGCCCGCCTGCCGGCTTTGCCGGTCAATCCTGAAGATCAAACAGATTTCAATCTTCCACAAGGTCCCAATCCCCCTCCCCGCTCGGGTGATACTATCCAGCAACCATTTCCACCTTCAGCCGAATCCAACCCGCCCAACCCGGTGGAAGCCGGCCCGTTACAAGTTGTCCGGTTTTCTCCCGAAGGCGAAATTCCTATCGCGCCTTTCATCAGTATTACCTTCAATCAACCAATGGTCCCGCTGACAACTCTGCAGGATCTTGCAGATGAACAAGTTCCGGTTCATATTGAACCGCCTATGCCAGGTATCTGGCGCTGGGTGGGTACCAAAACTTTGACCTTCAATTACGACTCCAAGCTGATCGACCGGTTGCCGAAGTCAACAGTTTACAAAGTATCTATTCCAGCCGGCACGAAATCTCAATCAGGGGGAGTTTTAGACACGCCAATTCAATGGACTTTCAGCACGCCTCCTGTCAAGGTCTTAGCTCGCTATCCAGAAAGCATAAGCCAGCCCAAGAATCCAATTGTTTTCATTTCATTTGACCAACGCATTGACCCGATTGCTGTGTTAAAAACCATTGAAATGAAAGCCGACGGTAAACCGGTCAGTACGCAGCTAGCCTCTGAATCTGAGAGGAAAGCTAATGAACAGGTAAGCCGGCTTATTAATAATGCCACCGAAGGACGTTGGCTGGCATTCCGCGCCAAAGACCCTCTCCCTTTGGATACAGAGATTATGGTCACAGTAGGCCCAGAAACGCCCTCTGCCGAAGGGCCGTTGCTAACAAAAGAAGCGCAATCGTTTGGCTTCCGCACTTATGCCGCGTTGAAAATAGTCGATCACGGTTGCTCGTGGGGAAACGACACCTGTAGACCATTGACACCTTTCTTTATCCGCTTCAATAATCCTATTGATCCAAAACTTTTTCAGGAAGGCATGCTGAAAATTCAACCTGAACTACCCGGAGTTTCAGCCAACATTTACGGTGAAACAATCAACATCAATGGGGAAACCAAAGGTCGCACTACCTATACAGTAGTTCTAAATAGCAATATTCAAGATATTTTTGGTCAAAAGTTGGAAAAAGATACAAGCCTGACATTTAAAGTTGGTTCAGCCGATAAGGTTTTAGTAGGACCTAACCAGAATTTTATTACCCTTGACCCGGCTGCTGGTGAACCAGTCTTCTCTGTTTACAGCATCAACTACAGCAAGTTGGATGTACAGATTTACGCTGTTCAACCAACTGATTGGCCGGCCTATAAGCAATATATGCAGCAATCCCGGCAGACAGATATCGTGATAAAAGTCCCTGGCCGCCAGGTTTTTAACAAGACCATTGACGTGGTTTCAACCCCGGATACATTAAGCGAGACGGGGATCAAGTTAAAACAAGTCATGAATGGTCAGTATGGCCATTTCATCGTTATTGTTAAGCCGCATTTGGGTTTATTCGACAAAAACGATTACTGGCAAACTGTGCAAGCCTGGGTTCAAGTAACCCGCATCGGTCTGGATGCCTTTGTAGATCAAAATCAAATGGTAGCCTGGGCAACTGATCTCAGAGATGGTTCGCCCCTGGAAGGCACATCCATCAATTCGAATTTAGCAGAAAAACCACAAACCACTGCTAAAGGCGGTTTGGCTAGCTTTGCTATCTCGAATGGGACAACTTATTTGATAGCAAGCAAAAATGGTGATTCGGCCCTTCTCCCCCGTTCTACTTCTTTCTGGGGTGATGATGTCTGGAATCAAATACCCGTGTATGATGAACTGCGCTGGTATGTGTTTGATGACCGCCAGATGTACAAACCTGGGGAAGAAGTTCATATCAAAGGCTGGCTACGCCGGATCGGCGGAAAACAGAACGGGGATGTCGGCCTGGTCGGGAATGAAGTTTCATCGTTAGAATATCGGATTGTTGAACCCCAGGGAAATGAGCTGGGTAATGGCCAGATCAAGGTCAATGGGTTGGGTGGTTTCGACCTGGCTTTCACAATTCCTAAAGAAACCAATCTTGGGTTTGCCCAAATTACATTTCAAGCAATTGGTGGCTTAAGCGGCTTGAATAATACTGGGGCTTCGCACGGTTTTCAGATCCAGGAATTTCGCCGACCGGAATTTGAAGTCACCGCCCGCAATGAGACTCCCGGTCCTTACTTTGCTGGCGATGAAGCAACCGTTGCAGTTGAAGCGAAATATTATGCCGGCGGCGCGCTGCCAAATGCCGATGTTACCTGGCAGGTCTCACAGTCGCCTGGCAGCTATTCTCCGCCAAATTGGCCCGATTTCACTTTCGGAACCTGGACACCCTGGTGGTTCTTTGATGCATATAATGAAGGTGGGGGTTATTATCCAAATGGCAATCCCGGAAATAAAGTTGAGACCTTTTCCGGTAAGACGGATGCTACTGGAACTCACTACTTACGCTTGAATTTCGAGAAGAGTGCAGAACCCAAACCGCTCAGTATTTCTGCCGCAGCCACCGTGATGGATGTCAACCGGCAGGCTTGGACGGGAACAACCAACCTGCTGGTGCATCCGGCAAATCTCTATGTCGGCTTGCGCAGCGACCGATATTTTGTGGAACGCGGTACGCCCCTTAAAATTGACTTTATTGTCTCCGATCTGGATGGCAAGCCAGTATCAGACCGTTTGGTGGAAATTCAGGCTGCCCGGCTTGAATGGAAATATCGCGGAAATAATTGGAGCGAGGAAGCGGTTGATATTCAAAAATGCAATCTTGCCTCTCAATTAGAACCTGTAGCCTGTAAATTTGAAACTCCCATCGGTGGCTCTTACCGAATAACCGCCGTTGTCAGTGACGAAAAAGGACGTGAAAACCAGTCTAGCTTTACGCGCTGGGTGAGTGGTGGTAAGCAACCTCCGGCCCGAAAAGTTGAGCAGGAACAGGTCAGCCTCATTCCGGATAAAGAATCTTATCAGCCAGGTGATATCGCCCAGGTGCTGGTGCAGGCGCCTTTCAGTCCTGCCGAAGGTCTACTCACTGTCAGTCGCAGCGGCATTCTCTACACAGAGCGCTTCCGCATTGATAAGGACACGATCACGCTCAAAATCCCAATCCAGGATGAACACACACCTAACTTGAACATCCAGGTGGATGTGGTTGGTTCTGCTCCGCGGACTGATGATAAAGGTGAAGCTATATCCAATGTTCCGCCCCGGCCAGCCTATGCCACCGGGAACCTCAATTTGAAAATCCCACCCCTGCAACGCACTCTTTCGCTCACGGCAACTCCGCAAGAAACTGAATTGGAACCCGGAAAAGAAACCGTCATCAATGTAAGTTTGAAAGATAAGCAAGGCAATCCGGTGAAGGATGCAGAAGTGGCCGTCATGGTTGTTGATGAAGCCGTTCTCGCGCTAACTAACTATGACCTTACCGATCCAGTCTCGATTTTCTACTCAGACCGACCATCCGGATTTGCAAGTTTCTACAGCCGCGCCAACATTGTTCTGGCTGACCCTCAGGCGCTCGCCCAGGCTGCCAGCCAAGATTCGCAAGCAAAAGGAGCAGCGCCAGCGATGCCCGCTAGTGCGCCAATGCCGACGATGCTGGCCAATGCGGAATCAAGTATGGATGCAGCGAAGGAACCTAATGCGCCGTCAGCGCCCATCAAAGTGCGCTCTGATTTCAACCCGTTGGCGACTTTTGCTCCATCCTCCTACACCGATCTGAATGGTGAAGCACAGGTGCAAGTAAAACTACCGGATAACTTGACCCGCTACCGGGTGATGGCAGTGGCAGTTGATAATAACGGCCGCAGGTTTGGCATCGCCGATTCTAACCTTGTTGCCAGGTTGCCACTGATGGTTCGACCGTCCGCCCCACGATTCCTCAACTTTGGCGATCGTTTTGAACTGCCGGTGGTTCTCCAAAATCAGACGGATGCAGCTATGACCGTTGATGTTGCAGCTCGGGCTAATAATCTGGAATTGACCGGCAACCGCGGCTTAAGGGTAACCGTCCCAGCTCGCGACCGGATTGAAATCCGGTTCCCGGCTGCATCTCAAAAAGCAGGTAAAGTCACCTTCCAGGTAGCGGCAGTGGCAGGAAATTACAGCGATGCAGCCACAATAGAGCTGCCAGTTTATACCCCGGCAACGACCGAAGCCTTTGCCACCTACGGAGCGCTGGATGAAGGAACTGTGTATCAACCTGTTGCATCCCCTACGGATGTATTTCCTCAGTTTGGTGGGTTGGAAATTAATACCTCCTCCACTGCGCTGCAGGCCTTGACGGATGCCGTGCTGTACCTTGTTTCCTACCCATTTGAATGTACAGAACAGCTTTCATCCCGCATTCTAGGAGTGGCTGCTTTGCGCGATGTTCTAACCGCCTTTGAAGCCAAAGACCTGCCCTCTCCTACAGAAATGGAAGCAGCAGTTCAACGTGATATCACCCGGCTGCAAGGGTTGCAGAACAGCGACGGCGGGTTCCCTTATTGGCGGCGTGGACAAGAATCGATTCCTTTCAATACAATACACACCGCTCATGCACTGCAGCGTGCCAAACTAAAAGGGTTTGATGTTCCGCAAGAAATGCAGCAAAGCCTTCTGGAATACTTGCGTCAGATTGAAACCCATTATCCAGACTGGTATAGCCTAAGAACCCGCCAGACACTATCTGCCTATGCTCTCTTTGTTCGTGATCTGATGGCAGACAAAGATGCAGAAAAAGCTATGGCGCTCATAGACGAAGCTGGATTGGAAAAACTTGACCTGGATGCAATCGGATGGTTATGGAAAGTTCTGATCGACGCCCCAAATACCAACTCCCATCTGACAGCCATCCGTAAACTTGTCAATAATCGGGTTGTAGAAACCGCCGGAGCGGCAAATTTCACAACCTCCTATGACGACCAGACTTACCTGCTGCTCAGTTCCGACCGCCGTACAGATGCCATTCTGCTGGAAGCCCTGATAGTCGATAATCCTCAGAGCGACCTGATCCCCAAGGTAGTCAATGGTCTTTTAGCGCATCGGACGAAAGGCCGCTGGGGAAACACCCAGGATAATGTATTTGTGCTACTTTCTCTGGATCGCTACTTCAACACATTTGAAGCTCAGACTCCGGACTTTGTTGCCAACATCTGGCTGGGTGATTTGTATGCAGGCAGCCATGAATTCCGCGGCCGTACAACAGATCGGATTGAGACGAAAATCCCCATGAATTATCTATTGGATCAGGTACCAGATGGAGAAACTCGCGACCTGATTCTGAGCAAGGAAGGCGCAGGACGCCTTTACTATCGTCTGGGCTTGAGCTACGCTCCGACTGACCTGGCGTTGAAACCGGTTGACATGGGATTTGTTGTTCAGCGAAGTTATGAGGCTGTTGACAATCCGAAAGATGTACGCAAAGATGAAAATGGCGTGTGGCATATTAAGGCCGGTGCGAAAGTAAAAGTGCGTATCAACATGGTGGCCGACAATCGCCGCTACCATGTCGCTTTAGTCGACCCATTACCAGCGGGTCTGGAGATTATTAATTCTGCAATGGCTGTTTCTGGCAGTCCAAACCAGGACCTCAACAGCCAAACCACCCGTTATGGATGGTGGTGGCACTACAATTGGTACGAACACCAGAACCTGCGTGATGAACGGGCTGAGGCTTTCACATCCTTATTATGGGATGGGGTTTATGAATATACCTACACTGCACGAGCAACCACACCAGGACAATTTGTGGTTCCTCCCGCTAAAGCTGAAGAAATGTACTCACCCGAAGTTTTCGGTCGCAGTTCAAACAATGTAGTGATTGTTGAATAAGAGCATTCCTCTCATCTCCCCAATTCAT
>JBAWYZ010000077.1:0-9495 GCA_037143255.1 Leptolinea sp.
TTATGGGATAGGCGTGATCGGATTCTACATCTTGTGCGTGACCGGGTGGGTGTTAAGCCGATGTATTTTGGCTGGGCAGGTGATATTCTGCTCTTTGGATCAGAATTAAAATGTTTGCGAGCTTACCCAGATTTTCATGGTGAAATTAATCGAGATTCTTTGACTCTTTACATGCGCCATAATTACATTCCGGCGCCGTATTCAATTTATCAGGGTGTTCGAAAACAAACGCCAGGTACCATGCTTTCGTTTCCTTATGACCGTCCCGGAATAATTCCTGAACCAGAAGTGTTCTGGTCGGCGCGTGGGGCAGTGGAGGCTGGTTTAGCGAATCCGTTTACTGGTAGTGAGACTGAAGCTATTGAGCAGTTGGATACGCTTTTGCGGGAATCCGTGCGGCTGCGCATGATGGCGGATGTCCCTTTGGGCGCTTTCCTTTCGGGTGGCGTTGATTCCTCTGCTATTGTGGCATTGATGCAAGCAGAAAGCAGCCGGCCGGTGAAAACATTCACCATCGGTTTTCATGAAGATGATTACAACGAAGCGAAACATGCTAGCAAAGTTGCAGCCCACTTAAAAACCGAACACACCGAATTAATGGTGACACCGCAAGAAGCTCAGGCTGTTATACCAAAACTTCCTACCCTGTACGATGAACCGTTCTCCGATTCTTCGCAAATCCCTACTTTTCTTGTTTCCGAGATGACCCGTAAGCATGTTACTGTCAGTCTATCTGGCGATGGCGGAGATGAATTATTTGGCGGATACAACCGCTATTTTTGGGGACACGACATCTGGGCGCGTATTGGCTGGATGGGATCTGGTTTGCGTAGCGCCTTGGCGGGTGGAATGCGGGTCCTTTCTCCTCAAACATGGGATTCAGTATTTCGCAGGTTGAAACCTTTGCTTCCCAATGAATTCCGAGTTCCATCGGCCGGAGAGAAAATGCAGAAACTGGCTGATGTGGTTTCTGTGGATTCACCACAAAATCTTTACAATCATCTGGTTTCCCACTGGAAACATCCTGAGGAACTGGTAATCGGCGGACGAGAGCCAATTTCACAGCTTACTGATGTTACCAACTGGCCGAACATTCCAGATTTTACCCAATGGATGATGTATATGGATTTGGTATCCTATCTACCAGATGATATATTGGCAAAAGTGGACCGTGCCAGTATGGGAGTTAGTTTGGAAGCCAGGGTGCCTTTTCTGGATGATCATCGGGTAATTGAGTATGCCTGGCGTTTACCGATGGGCATGAAAATCCGCGGTGGTCAGGGGAAGTGGATTTTGCGGCAGGTCCTTTACAAATATGTCCCCAAAGAGTTGATCGAACGTCCGAAAATGGGTTTTGGTATTCCCATTGATGCCTGGTTGCGCGGTCCTTTACGTGATTGGGCGGAAGATTTGCTGGATGAGAGCCGGATGCGTGCGGAGGGGTTTATTAATCCGGCGCCAGTACAAAAGTATTGGCGTGACCATCTGGCAGGGATTCATAATTACCAATATTATCTGTGGGATATTCTCGTTTTTCAAGAATGGTTGCGGTCACAGGTTCCGCAAACCCAACTGTGAAGACTTTGCTTTTTGCAAATACCGCGTGGTATCTGTATAATTTTCGGCTCCCGTTAGCTGAGGCGTTGCGTTCCCAGGGGTTTGATGTTGTTCTTGTTTCTCCGGCTGATGAGTATGCCCAAAAGTTTTCCGAAGCCGGATTACGTTGGGTAGAGTTTCCTTTTTCCAGGAAGGGACGCAATCCGTTTCAGGAATTGACGACAATAATGCGGTTGGCAAAAGTTTATCGAACAGAAAAACCGGATATTGTGCATCATTTCACGATTAAATGTGTAGTTTACGGTTCACTGGCAGCCAAGTGGACCGGTATTCGGGGGATCATTAATGCCATTACCGGTCTCGGTTATGTATTTATCGGCAACAAATTGAGCCATAAACTACTGCGGCCGTTGATTATGGCGTTCTACAGGGTAAGTCTGCAAGGCACGCGGGTGATATTCCAGAACAAGGATGATTTGAATCACTTCCAAAAAGAGCAAATGGTCAACGCTGAACAGGCTATAATCATTCGCGGATCCGGGGTAGATGTGCAAAAATTTCAGGTTACTCCGCTGCCGGATAAGCGGCAGGTTGTTGTTTTACCAGCGCGTATGTTATGGGATAAAGGCGTAGCAGAGTTTGTTCAAGCGGCCCGGCGATTGCACGCTGAAGGGTTTGATGCCCGTTTTATCCTGGCCGGTGATACGGATGAAGAAAACCCGGCGGCAGTCCCTTCTTCTGCTTTGCAAGAATGGCAACAGGAAGGGATAGTGGAATGGGCTGGCTGGCAATCAGATATGCCAGCAGTTTATGCATCGGCCAATATTGTTTGTTTGCCGTCTTACCGAGAAGGTTTGCCGAAGACACTAATTGAAGCTGCTGCATGTGGCCGTCCATTAGTGGCAACAGATGTGCCTGGGTGCCGTGAAGTCGTTATCCCGCACCAGACAGGATTGTTGGCAAAGGTCAGAGATGTCAACAGCCTAACTGATTGCCTTATTGCTCTTTTGTGCGATAAAGCTGAACAGCAGCGTCTGGGGACAAATGCCCGCCGTTTGGTAGAGATTGAGTTTTCCACAGAGAGGATTATTCGCGAAACTCTGCTGGTTTATAGTAAACTTCAAGAGGACTGAAAAACGATATGACTTCCACCTCTGCAGAATTCTCAAGCCTTTTTCAGGCACTACTGGTCAGCCTGTTATTAACATTGGGTACTTGTCTGATTGGTATTTGGACAGCCCGGCGCTTCAAATTACTGGATGTGCCGGGGGTAGCGCCCTACAAACAGCATAAGCTGCCAATGCCCTATGCCGGCGGAATCGCCCTGGCGTTGTCATTGTTGATTCTGACTCTTTCTACCGGTTTATGGCGCGATCCACAAATCCGTTCGATGCTCATCATTGGGCTGGTGGTATTCGGTTTTGGCTTGTTGGATGACATCCGCCGCCTTTCACCTCAGGCAAAACTATTAGGGCAATTGTTTGCCGCCGTTTTGCTGGTTCTATCAGGCGTCACCATTCAGGTGTTTGAGTCACAATCCTTTTTCTTTGGCGGCTCAAGCCCTGTATATGTCTGGCTGGACCGGTTTCTTACCATTTTCTGGGTAGTAGGTGTGACTAACGCTTTTAACCTGGTTGACAGCATGGATGGATTATCCGTCGGATTGAGTGGTTGGGCCTTCGCTTTCTTCATGCTTGCCACTATCGATTCTGGGCAGCATCTACTTTCTGTCACCAGCGCCATCATGGTTGGAATTTGCCTGGCGATTTTCTACTTCAATTCGTCCCCGGCAAAAATGTTTCTGGGTGATTCAGGCGCCCAAACATTGGGTTTTTTGCTCTCGGTAATGGCGATTCTTTATAACCCATTGGATAGTTTTCAGACATCATCTTATCTGGTACCCATTCTATTAGTGGGCGTCCCGATCTTTGATACTTCTATGGTGACGATTTCCCGCATCCGCCGCAAAACCCCATTCTACAAAGGAAACCGTGACCATACTTACCATCGCTTAGCTGCTATGGGGATGGAACCGAGCCGCGCCGTTCTTACCATGCATCTGGGTGCGCTGGTGTTGGACTGCCTGGCTTTCATCGCTGTATCACTGCCGCCTTTATGGGCTAATTGCGTGCTGGGGGTTACGGTTCTAGCCGGAATCGGCCTGGTATTTTTCTTCGAGAAACACCAGGGTTAATTAGGTCTGCCGAACGTGGAAGCTAGAATCTGCGAAAGCCTTCGAAAATTAGGCGAACGGTGGTTGGTTACGCTGCTTCTCCTCTTCAGTGTATTTGAAGTGATTCTTACAGGAATTTCCCTTTTTGGTCTTCCAGGGGAAATGTCTCTAAACCGGGTTATTCTGATATCTATCTCGGCCTTCCTGGGGCTGGTAACGATCTTTCTGTTAGTTAAAAATGGTTCAAACCTATTTTGGATTCCTGATTGGATTCGGAAAACCAGCACACATCTCCGGATGGCAAGAAGAATCGAATCTGGTTTATGGGTAGGTATCGTCGTCCTCTGGGCAATTGCTTTTTTACCCTTCTCAGATTTAGGCCGGTGGGGCGCTGTTTATGTTCGATTACAGCCGTTGTTATTGCTGGCTTTTTTGATTTTCGTTCAAGCGCTGGCTGGCTGGTTTTTTTTCACCAGAAATTCGAAATATGACAATAATTCTGAACTGAAAAGACCATCATTTTTACCGGGGTTATTATTCGGGGCGTTCATCACCATTATTATTCTTGTTATTGGATTCACCGGTTGGGGAATCGGGGTTGGAACCCAATATTGGGGGAAGGCTGGAGTTCCAATTTTGCACTGGCAGATAGGTCTAGCTTTGGGAATTGTGCTTTCCGGTCTCTATTTGAAGAGCAGATTCAAACATTTACGTATAAGAAACTGGTTGCTGGACCTGATTATTTTTGCATGTCTGTGGGCGGCTACTTTTCTGGTTTGGCAGGCGATTCCGATGGCCATCAGCCGGTTTACTACCCGGCCTTATCCACCAAATTATGTAAGCTACCCATATTCTGATGCTGGTGATTATGTTCTCTCCGCTGAATCGATTCTACTGGGGAGTGGTTTCCAATATGGTTATATTGATAAACCCCTGCATTTGACGTTTTTAGCGATGCTTCGACTCTTGGTCGGAGCTGATTTTGGGAAAATGATATTGTTTCAGGTTGGATTCCTGGCGCTGATTCCCGGTTTGATTTTTCTTGTTGCTTCGAAAATATCTAATCGGCCTGCCGGATTAATGGCAAGTTTGATTATATTATTTATGCAGAGCAACAGTCTGGCAGCCATAAATCGCATTCAGGTATCCAATGTAAAGATGATGATGTCGGAACCGTTGACTGCATTTATGTTATTGTTAGTTTGCCTGGCAATCATAGCGTGGTGGAAGAATCCTATTAGCGCCTGGGATTATCCGGCTTTGGCAGGATCCATTCTCGGTCTCGCCGGTCTGGTGCGGTTGAACACGCTGGTAGTCGCTCCATTTGTTGCAGGCGTGTGGCTGGTTTCATTTGGTTTTAAGCAGCGGCGCACATGGCTATCTGTCCTGGTCTTTGCATTGTTTTGTTTTCTTTCGTTGGTTCCCTGGATGGTGCGCAACCAGATCAAACTTGGAAATCCTATTGAGTTTATTGACAGTAAAACATATGGCGTTATTATGAAGAATCGGTTCAACCCGGTTATTAACGATGAATCTGAAGTCGTTTTGCAATCTGGGGCACCGGAAAATCCGGCAAGTGAAATTCCAAAAAAGCCCATAAAAAAGGGGATTACCGGGCTAATTCAGCCTATGCTGCATTCCGGATTTCACAACCTGGTAGCTGTTGGATTAGTTCTACCGGCATCACAGTTGCATATTGGATTGGATAGCACGATTCGACAGCCATATTGGGATATCGAATGGGACGGTACCTTCACCCCAGGAGGGCAGGTGGTTTTCGCACTCAGCATGCTGATGGTTGCTATCGGCTTCGCTGCCAGTTGGCGAAAGCAAAGGATTTTGCCTCTTATTCCGCTGGTTATTCTCATTCCCTATTTACTATCCAATACATACTCACTGGTGTCTGGCGGAAGATATATTGTTCCAGTGGATTGGGTACTTCCGGTATATTTTTCCATCGGAATTACTGCTGCATTGTTCTGGTTATTGAAGGTCCCAACCGTAAGCGAAAATATTGATTCAACGAAAACAATCCCTGCTGGAATCAATGGATGGCTCAAACCGGAGAAACTGGTTGGTATTGTTTTGTTGATCTCTTGTTTGCCAGCCGGATTAAGCCTCTTGATTCCCGTGAAATATCCTCCGGCTGATTCAGTAGAAATTTTGAAAAGCCTGAAGACTAATTTTCCTACTATTCCCGCTGTCTCCTCTTATGAGGATATTCAAAAATTTGCCAAAACTGAAAAGGCTGCCATATTTCGGGGGCAAGCCATGTTTCCACGTTGGATGAAATCCGGCATTGGCGATACCGGCGGATCCGGAACGGCATTCAGCGCTCTGCCGTTTGATCATCTATCATTTTCCTTGATCAGCTATAAGTATTTCCCGTTTGATGTTCTGTTACCTATCAACAGTCCAATTTCGTATCTTCCAAATGCTTCTGAAGTTATTGTGGTTGGCTGCCAAACTGATACCTATTTTAATGCAGCTATTGTATTCATCCTTTCACCACAAATGGCAGTTTATATCCGGCCGGATATAACAAAACTGGAATGTCCTTTCCCGCAGTCATGATGAAAACTAAAAAATATCTCAGTTTTTATTTTTTTCTCGCTGCACTTGAAGCCGTATTTGCTTTAATTTGGCTTGGATTAATTCCGGCTGAAGCCGGGAACGCCGTTCTGTTAGGATATTCCAAATATCGGTTGCTTTTAATGGCAGGGATGGGATTTGCGGCAGGCGTTGGATTATGGGGTGGTTTTTTCATTCTTCGCAATTCTTTATATTCAACAAGATTCGAAAAGTTGATTACACAAAAATGGACAGGGTTGTTTATTGTTGCAATATTTATCATTGGTTGGATTGCCGTTTTTCTGCCTTCCTATCAATGGGGAGGTTGGGCTGGATACAAAGACCGCTTATTGCCGGTCATATTATGGATTCTTATATTGGCTGGACAATCACTGATATTAATTGCATTATTAAATAAGAAAGTTACATTTGAGTCCTGGAGAGATATCATACTGTCTAATTCCCGGTTTATAAAGGCCTGGGGGGTTATCACAGGCTTGATCGTCATTAGCGTCATGATTGTGGCATTTTTTCGAATAGGTCTGATCCCTGATATTGTGTACTGGAATGACACCAATGTTCCTCTTTTAGGATTGCAGGTTATTGGAGTCATCGCTGGTAGCATCATTCTAGTCACGGTTCTAACCCGTCTCGGATTCTTTCCAAGGTCTGGGTCAGTAAAAAACAAAAAATCGGGATATTTAGCAGACATTGTCATATGCCTACTCATTTGGGGATTGACGGTCGTGGTTTGGACGCAGGTTGAAATGCCACACAGTTATTTTTCACCTGGACCGTATCCGCCGAACGGCGAGATGTATCCATTTTCTGATGCAGCCGGTTACGATACCGCTTCTCAATTTGCAGTTATTGGTGAAGGACTGGGTTCAAAGACCTATGTAGACAAACCGTTATACGTAGCATTTTTGGCTATTCTTCACCTTTTGGCAGGCAGCCGAATGGAGGCTATCACAGGGTTGCAAGTGGCGGTGATCGCGTTTCTTCCGGTAGTGATTTATCTGCTGGGCATGAAAATTCACAGCCGGTTGGCAGGATTATTAGCGGCCGGTTTTGTGATTTTCAGAGAAGTCAACAATATTCAAGGAACGTTGTGGGTACTCTCGACTAACTCCCGGGTGCTGATGAGTGAATCGCTGGTAACCTTATTGTTGGCATTATTTGTGTTGTTTCTGGCCGTTTGGGTGAATGCCACGAAGAAAAACAGTTGTTTGATGGCTTCCGGTGGTTTTCTCGGGTTGGCGGGTTTGGTTCGATTAAACCCGTTCCTATTATTGCCTGTTGCTGTGCTGGCGATCATTTTGGTGAGTTGGAAGAATTGGAAACGCGCAATTATTAGAAGCCTAATTTTTGTTTTGTTTTTTGTGGCAGCCATTCTCCCCTGGACGATTCAGTCGTGGATTGAGCACGATAATATTTTATTTTTCCAGTCAACCATGCGCGGTGTTGTTTTAGGGCAGCGCACTTATTATGCACTCAATCAGCCGGCTCCTCTGCCGGGTATAGAGGACAAAGTATTGCCAACCTCGGTTGCACCGCAAGAACCAGTCAATCGTTCTTGGAACCGAATAACCGGAATCAGTCGTTATGTTTCTGCCCATATTTTTCATAATCTCATTTCGTCAGTCGCCATTTTTCCAACATCTTTACAATTGGATTCTCTTGAAAAGGTCATCAAAACACCGCACTCTTTCTGGAGCGCAGATTGGACCGGCGACCTTCCGCCAGGGCAGATGGGTCTTTTGTGGATAAATCTGATTGTTATTGCGCTGGGGGTTGCTGCAAGCTGGTCGCGGCGGAGGTTGGCGGGATTGGTTCCGGCCGGCTTCCTGGTGGCTTACTGTATGGCGACTGCTGCCGCACGTACCTCCGGTGGGCGATATATTCTGCCGGCTGATTGGGTAGTGATGTTTTATTTTGCCATTGGCATTGCTCAAATCTATTTTTGGGTAGGAGTCTGGCTTAGTGCTAGGAAATCAGAATTGTATTTGGAGCAAGGTGATAAAGACCCGCATGAAACCCTGTCTGGTTGGAGGATGACTGGCCTGGCGCTGATTTTCCTGGTTATTGGTGCGATACCAGTAGTTTTGAATCGAGTGATCCCGCAGCATTTTTCACCTGTTGATAAATCCACATTTGCAGGAGAATTGGACGATCAAAGTTTGTTTTCTACATTGGGACTTTCTGAAGTGGAGATGGGAACCTTTTTACAATTACCGGGAGCGGTTGTTTACAACGGCCGTGGTTTGTATCCACGGTTTTACGCGATGAATCAAGGCGAACCTGATCGGTTTTCTGTTGCACGCGGACAGCCCTTCCCGCGTCTTGTGTTAACTATCATCGGACCGCACAAACAAGTGAGCGGCGTTTTACCCATGCTGAAATTCCCAGAAGTTCTTCCGAATGGAGCCGATGTATTGGCAATTGGCTGCAAAGGTGAGTTAAATGATGATTGGCTTGCGTTAGTTGTTAATACACCAGAACGGCAGGTTTTCCTGCGTAGCCCGGCAACACAATGGGCCTGCCCGGCGACCCCTCCGGTATGTGATGACAACCGTAACTGCCGCTGAGGGTATGTTAACTCAACCTTAATAATCATTTAGAATCCTCAGCCTTGACCATAATGTCCATTTGGCTTATAATTCAACCATTGAATTTAGGATGGCGCTATGGGACTTATCCGCGACCCAGCTAGAGACCTGATACTTTTAGAACATATAGAACAAAACCCTGACGCAACTCAGATAAACTTGGCATCTCAAGTTGGTGTGGCGGTTGGTACTGTTAATTGGCACCTTAAACGATTGGTAGCGAAAGGGTATGTTAAGGTCTGGCATACAGAGCGGCGCAAACTGCGCTACATCATCACTCCAGACGGGATTGCCTTACGGGCAAAATTAACAGTAGATTTTATTCAAAATTCATTCCGCCTTTACCGACTGGTACGCGAGCGGATGGAGATGTCACTGGAGCAAGTGCGACAGGCAGGTTATGACCGTGTCATGTTGGTTGGCGAGGGTGATGTGGCTGATGTATGCCGATTGACTTGCGGTGAACACTGTATGCAAATCAGTGAAGACGGTGGTGTTCCGCGCCTGACAATTAATGGCTTGAAAATCTTCATCGACTGGCCTGATAACGGAGATCATCCTCCGGTTTCAAGTTTGGATGCAATT
>JBAWYZ010000078.1:0-9387 GCA_037143255.1 Leptolinea sp.
TGGTAATAGATGAGATTCCATAGGTTCATTTGTTTAGTTTATTTGGGCAGGCAAATAGATATACTTGGTAAAGAAAGATCAAATGAAAATTTCCATTCTCAAAACTGTTAATAAATTTCTGATAGTTTCCGCGTACAATTATTGAATCTAAAATTTTTCCAAAGGCAAATAACCATGAACGATTCCAATCCAACACCCGCATCCATGCCGTTTCGGGCCGAAACCCGTCAACTGCTGGATATCCTCATCCATTCGCTTTACACCGACCGTGAAATCTTCCTGCGCGAGCTCATCTCCAATGCCTCCGATGCGCTCACCCGCATGAACTTTGAAATGCTCACCAATCGCGATATTCTGGACCCTGAAACCGAACTGGGCATCTGGATCACCGCTGACCCGGCCACGCACACCCTCACCATTCGCGATACCGGTGTCGGCATGACCCGCAAAGAGATGGAAGAGAACCTGGGTACCATCGCCCATTCCGGTGCGCGGGCCTTTATGCAGGCCGCCGAGCAGGGCAGCGCCGGCCTCTCCGATATCATTGGGCAATTCGGCGTCGGTTTCTACTCTGTTTTCATGTCTGCCGATCAGGTGGATGTGGCTTCGCATTCCTACGATAAGAACGAACCATCGTCAATTTGGACTTCTGACGGGAAGGATACTTTCACAGTTTCGGAGTATGCCAAAACCGACCGTGGGACGCTGATCACCATTAAGCTCAAAGAAGATGCCATCGAATTCTCCAATGAAAATCGGCTGCGTGAAATCATTCAACGCCACAGCGAGTACATCCCCTTCCCAATATACCTGGGCGCCTCTACTGAACAGGTCAACCAGCAGACTGCCCTGTGGCGGCAGAACTCCCAACAAATTACGGCAAAAGATGCCATCGAGTTCTATAAGCAGTTTACCCTCGACCAGAAAGAACCACTGACCTATACTCACCTGGCTGTGGATGCCCCCGTTCAGGCCTATGCACTGCTTTTTATCCCTGCCAACGCCGAACACTACCTCTTTGCCCCGCGCAAGCAAGACGGCCTGCGCCTGTATGCCCGCAAGGTTTTGATTCAGGATTTCTTCCGCGAATTACTGCCCGAGTATCTGCGTTTCGTACAAGGTATTGTCGATTCCGAAGACCTGCCCCTTAACATTTCACGCGAAACCATCCAGTCCAACCGCTTGCTGATGCAATTGAAAAAATTGGTCACCAGCAAAGCCATTGACATGATCCGCAAACTCTCCCAGGAATCTTCCGACAAATATACCGTGTTCTGGAATTTATTCGGACGTTACATCAAAGAAGGTGTCGCCTCAGATTTTTCTGAGTACGATAATCTGGTGCCACTGCTGCGCTTCCATTCCCTTCACCATCCCAATGAACTAATCTCACTGGATACCTATCTGGAAGAACGCAAACCTGGGCAGGAGAAAATCTACATTTTGCTGGGAGATGACGAACGCTCAGTAATTCACAGTCCGCATCTTGATTTAGTTCGCCAGCATGATTACGATACCTTGCTGCTCACCGACCCGTTGGATTCCTTTATGCTGCTGGCGCTCAAGAAATTCAAAGATGTCGCGCTGGTAAATTTGGCCGACCGCGATGCTGATTTGGGGAAAGCTGTTGAAGCAGCTCAACCGGAAGGCCAGCCTGTTTCTGAAGAGACCGTCAACCGACTGGTGCAGCTCTTTCGTGACCGGCTGGCGCTGCGGGTTGCCGATGTACGCACCTCTGACCGATTAGTGGAATCACCTGCCCGTCTGGTTGACCCCGATGACAGTCCCGCCCAGGAACTGCAGCGCGTCTACAAAATGATCAACCAACCCATGGAAGTGACTCCCAAAGTGTTAGAGATCAACCCACGCCATGCGTTGCTGACCAAACTGGCAGATCTGCCCGCCGATTCCCCCATCGCCCAACTGGTCATCGAGCAAATCTACGAAAACGCCCTGCTGATTGAGGGTCTGCACCCCGACCCGGCTGGCATGATCGAACGCATCCAACACATCATGGCTGCCGCTCTCGAATAAGCCGCTCAGTCCAATAGCAGTAGAACCAGGTCGTTCACATTTGTCCCGGTCGAACCGGTGACAATAATGGCATTTAATGCTGCAAAAAATGTGTACGAGTCATTGCGGAACAGATAATTAGCCGGGTTTATCCCCATGTCATGAGCTTCCTGTAATGTCGTGCCGGTGACTATTGCCCCGGCTGCCGGTGACTGCCCATCTTCCCCATCTGTGGCAAAGGTGATAAGCGCTGCACCCGGCACGCCGGCCAGCCCTTCCACTGCGGCAAGCGCCAGTTCCTGATTGCGGCCGCCGTATCCGCTGCCCTTTTTCGTGACAGTCGTCTCACCACCGCCAATCCAACAGCGCGGCGCATCGCCTGGGTGACGGAGAGCGGCCTGGTGGCGCAGGAAATCCCCCAATTGAACGCCCCTATCCCGAGCTTCACCGGTCAGTAGTGGCAAATAGAACTCAGCCATATATCCCAACTCCGCCGCTCTGGTTGTGGCTGCCAGCATCGCCTGCTCCAGACTGGCAATAATCTCAGCCCGGCTGCTTTCAAATATGTCATCCCCTGGTTTGGGCGTGTCTAGTATTTTTCCATTTCTGCCGTCTGTAAGAAAGCAAAGTACTGTTTTTGGCACTTTGTCTTGCAGATCGTATTTCTCCAGAACAGTCATAGCGTTGGCAAAAGTAGTTGAGTCCGCTACAGTTGGGCCAGAGGCAATCACATCCAGCCGATTACCGATCACATCCGAAAGAATCAACGAGATGCAGGTAGCAGGTGAGGTGTAAGCCGCCAGTCCTCCACCTTTACAATCATCCAAATGCTTGCGCACCGTGTTGATTTCATCGATGCTGGCGCCACAATCCAATAAGAGTTGAGTTGCTTCAACCAAATCTGCTAATTCAACCGCATAAACGGGATGGGTCACCAGCGCGCTCGCGCCGCCTGAAATCAGAAATAATACGGCCTCCTGCGTATCAAATTCCGCCAGATATTTTATGACCTCTTCGCCCGCAAAAACACTGTCTTCCCCTGGAAGCGGATGGTTGCCCTGGTAGACTCGGAAGTTTTCAGTAAAATATGAAAAGGTTGCTGGAATAACTTTGGCAACCACTATCCCAGAATCAATTTGATCGCCGAGAACCTGTAGCGCAGCCTGTGCCATCGGTATTGCGGCCTTGCCGATTGAAACCAACCCCACCCTGTGAAATAATGAAAAATCAACTTCTAGTTGTAATTTCTGCAATGCATTGGCAGTGGCATTGTCCGGATCAACGGAATGCAATGCCGCATTTAAAATATCCGCCACATGCTTTGCCGGGTATCGTGACGAATGTAACATCTCAGGGGTGATATTCATCCTATGAAATTCCTTTCAAAATCGTGATTAATTCTACCTGTTATAGGAAGCATATTTGTCGTAAAATTAAACAAATTGATTATTCAGCCGCAACTAATCAAATCGGTTAGTTTCAATGTCTTTGAATAATACGAAGCAATTCCAAAGAAATCTAATTCCCTCAGGAGGAAATTACGTGAAAAATGATGCCCTAAACAGTTTATTGAAGCCCAAGTCGATAGCAGTCGTTGGCGCTTCTGCAAAGCCTGGGAAAATTGGGTACACCGTTCTGGAAAACCTGCAGAAATCCGGATACAAAAGCCCCATTTACCCCATCAACCCATCAGATTCAGAAATCTTAGGCATAAAATGCTATGCCTCTGTTGGTGATGTCCCTGGAAACATCGATGCCGCAGTGATTTGCGTGCCAGTCAAACTGGTCAATACGGTTGCTGAAGAATGCGGGAAAAAAGGCGTCAAAGGACTGATCGTCATCACATCTGGTTTTACCGAAGTTGGCCGCAAAGACCTGGAAGACGAGCTGATCTCCACCGCCCGTAAATACAATATGCGCATTTTGGGCCCGAACATTGTTGGTACGCTATCAAACTCAGACAAGATGAATGCGTCTTTCGCCCCGTTCCTTCCCCTGGAGGGCAAAGCCACGCTTATCACCCAGTCCGGCGCCTTGCTGATTGCCATGGATGCCGCATCTTTTACCCGGCGGGTCGGATTTGACAAACTGATCTCCATCGGCAATATGTGCGATGTTGACATAGCCGATATCATTGACTGGTTGAACGAAGATGAGAATACCACCTGCATTTCCATATACATCGAAGGCCTTAAAGACGGCTGCAAGTTTATTAAATCCGGCCGCAACTCCAAAAAACCGATCGTTGCCCTGAAATCTGGTGTATCCGCTCAGGGCGCAGCTGCTGCTGCTTCCCATACCGGATCGCTGGCTGGCGCCGCGAAAATTTATGGTTCCGCGTTCAAACAGGCTGGCGTTATTGAAGCCTCTGACCTGAACAATCTTTTTGACCGCACGCTGGTACTCTCTCTGATGCCCCCACTAAAAGGTGACAATCTACTGGTAATTACTAATGGTGGTGGTGTGGGTGTGTTGGCAACCGATGCCGCCGAACGCTACGGCATCCCCATGAAATTTGCCCCACAAGAAGTGCAAACTGAGCTTAAAAAACACATGCCTGAATTCGGCTCCGCGAAGAATCCAGTTGATCTGACTGGAATGGCTGGCACGGAATGGTATGGTGAAACTGCCCGCTATGCCCTCTCCCACCCGTGGGTAGACGGTTTGATAGTGCTGTACTGCGAAACCGCCATGACCAACCCGGTGGAAATCGCCAAGAGCATTAAAAAAGCTGTTGATGATGCCGGCATGAAGCACAAACCAGTGACGGTTTCCTTCGTGGGTGGTGATAAATCTGCTACGGCTATGACCTGGCTGGTTGAAAACGGCATTCCCGCCTATGGCGCACCCGATTTGGCCGTCAATGCCATGGCCGCCCTGCGCGAATACGCAATATTACGCGAAACCGCCAAAGAGCCAGCTTATTCAACCAATGAAAAAGCCATCAAGACAGCTATGGAAATCATTTCCGTTGCCCGGGCTGACGGTCGCGACTCATTAACTGAGATCGAGGCCAAACAGGTCTTTACCATTTACGGGATGGAAGTTGCTGCCACAACTCTTGCCAGGTCGGAAGATGAAGCGGTAGTAATTGGCAAGAAAACCGGCTTCCCGCTGGTATTAAAAATCGTATCCCCAGACATTCTGCACAAATCTGATGCAGGCGGGGTGAAGGTCAATATCAAAGACGAGGCGGGTATTCGCGAAGCCTTTAAGAGCATTATGCAAAACGCCAAATCCTACAAAGCTGATGCGCGCATCCACGGTGTAGCCGTGCAGGAAATGGCTCCCTGGGGAACCGAGATAATTTTAGGTTCTGTCAACGACCCGACCTTTGGCCCGACCATAATGTTCGGTCTGGGCGGCATTTTTGTTGAGGTACTGAAGGATGTCACCTTCCGTGTCGCCCCGGTTGACAAAGTTCAGGCTGCCGAGATGTTCCGAGAAATTCGCAGCGCTCCCATTCTAGATGGCGTCCGCGGCGATTCTCCGCGTGACCGTATAGCAATGGCAAATATCGTTGAGAAATACTCCAATATGATCATTGACCTGAAAGACGAAATTAGCGAATCCGATGCCAACCCGGTGATGGTATACGAAGAAGGTAAAGGCGTCAAAGTTGTGGATGCCCGAATTATTCTGAAAAAGAAATAACCGGCAAAATAACTGAAGTTTGAGTAGGGGCGCACGGTCTTGCGCCCCTACTTCTTTATATTTGCCTTTAATTGTTTATACGCCCCAACCCAGGGAGTCCCGATTCGGGCGCCGGGTGGTAATTGAATCTTCATCAACTTCTGGGCAATCAATCCAGATGTTGAAGCCACTGTCCCCCAATCTTCAGCCAACACAGCCTTGCTCATCGCGATGGATGTGCGATTGCACCATTCCCACTCCATGCGGAAGCGGTCGGCTTTTACCCAGTAATCTTTCTTTTCCCAGGCAATCACGCTGGTTTCAACGGTTTTGTACATTTCATTCAATGCAATGGAAATAAAGGCGACCAGGTCGCGGCTATCGTTGTCGGGTTGCTGCTGGAGCGCCAATAAACGAATGGCCTTAATTACCGCCTTGCTCAAGCGAGTGCGCTCTTTTGCTCCTCCCTCGGTGGATATGATACGGGTCAATGGACGTCTCCTTTTGAAAATATCAGCAGGATTATACCGCGAGATTAAAATACTGAGTACGGCCGCTAATACGATTGAAGAGATAAGTAAAACCTGCGTTAGTGCCAACAAATTATAGGTTTATGTACCAAATCGGGCGGGCAAATGATAAAAGTGCTTTATTATGTCATTTGCCGGGGTAGACTTTTCCACGCATGGTCGCCCGGCTCGGTGTGTGGCGGGATCAAAGGCGATCCCACCCTACTCACTTTTCCACGCATGGTCGCCCAGCTCGGTATAGGGTGTGATCAAAGGCGATCCCACCTATTCACAGTTTTCCCTACTGGAGCATGTTGCGTAGGATTTGATTTTGAGACAAATTAAATTTAATGAGAGTACAATCAATTGCAACCAAACTAATTATTTCTATAGACTAAGGAAGAGTAAATGCGATTGATCCAATTAATTATCATTGCGGCGGAAAAGTGAACACAACAGCCTTTATACTTCAACACGAACCAGATACTCAGAAACGAGAGGCATCCGAAGGGATTTATTTCCGCCTGGTGCATGAGCCAGATGCGGATTCGAAGCGCGTTGCTTTTGAAAAAGCGTTGGCAAATCTAAATCAGACCAACAGAGAGGTGTAATTCAATGGAACTCGATAACCTTCAAACTTTCTTCGGTCTATTCTCACAATGGCGTTTTCATATCCCTGATTACCAGCGCGGCTATGCGTGGGGTAAGGATCAATGGGAAGACCTGCTTGAAGATTTATCTACCTTGACTGAGGATAACGAACATTTTACAGGCTTATTGGTTTTGCACGAGAACCGTGACCCAAATTTGAGTGTAAGAACACGTGGCATCCGTAAACCAGTATTTGATATAGTAGATGGTCAGCAGCGGCTTACAACAATCGTCATTCTCCTTAATGAGATACAGCGTGAAATGGTTCGACTAGATGGAGTTGATGATTTACAGGAAATCGCCGTAAGCATTGTAGATACGTACCTATATGAGCCTGCGACAGGAAACATATTAGTACCCAAATTAATCCTTGATTCAAACAATAACACCTTTTTTGTCCATAATATTCTGGAACTAGATGGAAAAGACCTGCAAGGCGCGCGGATCCAATCTCATAAGAATCTGGATGGAGCACGCCTGTATTTTCAAACTCATTTGCAGACCCATCGGGAACAATTAAAAGAGGTTTATCCTGCTTGGTTGGAGAGACTGTACGACAAAATTGCCAACCAGATGAAAGTAATGGTATATCGCTTGCGATCAGAAGCCGATGCTGGAGTGGTTTTTGAATCGATGAACAACCGCGGCAAGAAGCCAAACAGCCTGGATCTCGTAAAGAACTATTTATTGTATTTGGCTTCTAAATTAGGCACTGAGGTCAGTCAAAAGCTTACGGAAGATATCAATCGTGCCTGGTCTGTTATTTTTGAACAACTTAACGCGGCTGGTAGGACTGACGCAGAAGACACTCTTCTTCAGATGCATTGGTTTGCGATATACGATTATGACCAGAAGCGCTGGGATAAAGAAAAAGAAAAAGCTGACATCATAAAGAAACGATTCCAATTGGTGAAATACCTGGATCGTTATGACGATCTTTTCAAAGAACTGGAAATCTATATTCAAACGCTTCAGAATGCGGTGGTCGTTTTTTCTGACATCTCCAACCCTAGCAGAAGTGGAGCTTTCCAGATTTTCGAAAACAACCCAATAACCCAAAAAGATGTCGTCAAATATAGCAGTAAGCTCCTCCGATTAGGTGTCTTAAGACCTTTTACACCCTTGTTGATTTCTGTGCGGTTGAGCTATCCAAATGATGAGCAGAAATATCTAGAAGTCGTGAAGACATGCGAATTATTTGCAGTCAGGGTATTTCGTATCGCAGATCGACGGCCGTCGGGTAGTGAAGCTCTACTTTTCCGCTTAGCTAACCAGCTTTATCACCAAAGAATAACGTATTCAACCTTGCTAGAGAATTTACGAAGAGATTTGCTGGAAAAGTGCAGCGATGATCTCTTTATCAAGCGCTTTGCTCTCGATGATCCCAACCCCTGGTATGGCAGATCAAGCGGTCTGGTGAAGTATTTTCTTTACGAATATGAGGAACATCTTTTCGGGAACCAAGCCCCGATCATAAACTGGACCACAATTTACGAAGGAAATGAGAAAACTATTGAACATATCCTTCCACAGCACCCTGAAGAACCTGGATATTGGATCGAGCAATTTCCCTCCAAAGAAGATCGAGATAGACTGACCCACGTTCTTGGAAATCTGACCCTGACGGAAGATAACAGTAAACTGGGCAGAAAGTCTTTCGCGCTAAAGAAAGGGAGAATTGGACAAGACGAGGTCTGTTACGCCAATTCAAACCTTAAGATCGAACGTGAATTAGCCGGAATTGAAGGAAATTGGACCCCCCAGGAAATTGAAAATAGGCAAAAACGTTTGGCAGAATGGGCAAAAATGCGCTGGTATGTTGAACCAGTACCACCCTTACCGCCTCAAGGATTAGAAGCCCTCAGACAGTTAGCCGAAAGAAATGGCTTTTTGCCAGAATTCGACTGCATTCGAGAGTATGCGAAACGGATAGGATTGGGTGAAAAAGCCAGTAAACGCAGCATGACTTACAAACCCCCTTACAACTGGCAGTTCACAGCTTTTTCTGTTTACACCTACGCAGGCGGAATAGATATTTATCTAAATTTAAATCACTTCCCAAAATATAAAAATGTCAATCTTGAACGTATACAGGAGATTTTTGGGAAACAAACCCATATGTGGCTGCCTCGAGAAAAAATCAATGAATTTTTTGCTTGCTTAGAACAACTTGCATCTGAATTGGAAGTTAAACCCTAATCTTTATCACCTTCCAATGGTAGGAAGAAAGCCCATAATCTTAACTTTTCATAAAGTTAGTTGGGTGGGATCGCATTTGATCCCACCACTACATTATTCGCCTCGATACAAATCTTTTAATGTGATCTCTACCATTCCGCCCCAATTGACTGGGTAGGTACCCATGCTTCAGCGGGTTGAAATGGATAGTTTCGATGTGGGCGTTACTCGCATTGCACCCCTGCAGCAAAGTGAAAGGGGCAGATGGCAGCCTCCCCTTTTTTTCTTGTGATTTATTCCGCTCACTACAGTTGCCAACGTGGCAAAATATCCTCGTGTAAAAATGCGTTTGATTTCCTTCCAGCGCATCGGGTAATTTGCAGAAGGCATGTAGATGGTCGGG
>JBAWYZ010000079.1:0-9360 GCA_037143255.1 Leptolinea sp.
GGTATTTACTGCCAATCGCTAATCCTTGCATTATCCCCGAAAGGATGAGCAGGCTGGTTGCGCTTTTCTGGATCCACATTAGGAAGAGCGATATTGCCAGAAATTGATACAAAACTACGGTCAAATCGTTATTGGCCTGGCTGCTCCATAAAAACAATACCGGAATACCTGTCAGAATTGCAACGGCTAATGCGCCGCCCGGCTTCGGTAAAATTCGCTGAGCCATCCCGAAGGTTGATGTCAGAATCAGCAGCATACATGAAAAATGGATCAATCTGGCGAAAATATCGCTGCCAAGTCCCATCCCAAATAGATTTAGCATTTCAGATGTGAATGGATAGAAAGTCAGCCAGTTCTCATAGATCGGAAGAATTCTCCCTGCTTCCAAAATTAATCGCGGCCCCTGCAAATGGTACATCAGACCGTCGTAATTGAACGGCGGGGTCAAAGTTTGGATCAGGGTTAAGAAAAAAACTCCAGACCCAATTCCAATGAGAATTTTTCTGCTGAAACTTGTCTCCTGTAAGCCATTTGGGATTTCCGCTATGGCTGTTTTGAAATTGTTTACAATTAAAAAAAGTTCATTCCGGGTAAAGACGCAGGTCAAGACCAGTAGACAAAGAAAGTGGATAGGTTGTAGTAAGCCCATCAAACCCATCCCAAAAATTGCATATGTAAAAATTCCCAATCCTAAAGCCAAACTCAGGTTGATGATTTCAGAATTTGTCCAATCAAAAACTGGAAAAAACCTTAAAATCTTGTATCCTAACCCCCCGGCCAAAATGAGCGTTAATAACAACAATGCCAGCGCATAAACCGCATTTCCCAGCGCACCAAATCCTTCTGAACTGTAAGGAGACCCGATCCAAAATGTTCGGGCTGCCCAGAAGAATATGCTGATCAGAAATAGAATGAGCGCTGGCCAAATTGTTTTTTGCGATATCTGCCTCAAAGCTGTTCTCCAAATCCTGTAGACTGCCCTGGAAGAAAATAATACCATGAATGATTATCCAACCTATTTGGTCATCAAGTTGCATCAACTGATTTTATAATGGACATCCCCGTCCGGTTCCCATCTGCTAAGCGAATTCATTATTAACTTAAAAAGGTTATCTAAATTGGCTTAAGGCAGGAGATTTTTATGATTGTATTTTAAGGGTAAAATCGAACAAATTTGATTGAATACTTCGGGGTTTCTGGATATGAAAAAGACCTTTGTGCTTTCCCTATTTCTGATTTTTATGCTGGCCTGTGTCGTCACACCGCCGGAAGGTTTTTTGCCACCCACACCTACTATTTGTGTTGAATGTGTTCAGGCTACGATTTGCGCTGAAAATGCTACAAATGATAGCTGCCCATCCAATGCTGCACCTACCCTGGTTGATTCCCTACCAACGCTGATCCCTGCAATTCAGGAGCCTACCCCAACCGCGGTTGAGACGGAAATACTATTACCGACTGAGACATCCACCGAAGCAGCAACTAATACTATTGAAGCGCCCCTAACAGTTACCTCGACTATCGTCAGTACTTCAACTCTCACCCCATCCCGCACATTGACCGCCACCCGGACGGCAACATCAACAAAGACAGAAACGCCTTCGCCAACTGCATCAAGAACGCCAACGAATACCGCAACGCCACAATTGGGTTCATGGGTATATAAATCCCAGACAGGATCGCCAAAATATGCCACCAATTTCGCCCATCCAGAATTAGGATGCAAATGGAGCGGGGTTGCCGGTCAAATTTTTGGCCCAGGCGGGGCTCCTCAAGAGAATGTGGTTGTGGTGATAACTGGCGATGCCAATGGGGTGCCTATTGATCTGCTTGGCTTCTCGGGTTCTGCTGTAAAATATGGCGTTTTGGCTTATGAAATGGAATTCCCGGCTGGCCCGGTGAAAACAACCGGGACCCTACGTATTCAATTGTTTGACCTGGAAGCTAAGGAATTGACCGCTGCGATCCCATTTGATACATTTACTGATTGTGACAAAAATCTGGTGGTTTTCAATTTCACTTTGACAAATTAAAAGCAGTTCATGAAAAAACCTTTGGCTGATAAAGAAAGTATTTCGTTCATCGAACTCCTGCGAATATTTTCAGGGGGTTGGAAATTTCTAGTACTGGGTGTCATCCTTGGCGGTGCGGCTGGTCTGGCTATTTCTGCTTTGTCGCAGCCAATTTATGAGGCCGTTGCGGTGTATACCTTCAGTATTGATTTTGCCCGCACCGGTTTATTGACCGATATTGAAGAAGACCAGGTAATGGAAGTCGCAGGCGACATCCTCAAATCATCTGCAGTCTTGGAGAATACAATTCGGACTGCGGGCGAAAATGGAATTCAACTATCTTCTACAGAAACCGGGTCCGTTCTTCTAGCTGAACGACGCTTTAACCAGTGGCTGCTAAAGATCCATTGGAAGGAACCATCAGTAGCCGCTAAACTATCTAATATTTGGGCTGAAGCGGCCCGCTCTGCCTTGAAAAATAGCGAAATTGCCGCGCTGAAAGCCGATTCGCTGCAACGACATATCCTTTCATTAGAGACTTGTCTTCAAAATAGTACATCTGGATTGCCGGCGCAACCTTTATGCCAGGTGTCCAACCACAAAGACTTGCTAGCGGAAATCCAGAATTCCGGACAAGATTTACAGGAGTGGCGCAGTCAAGCCAACGGATATTTCCCGGGGTTGAATTACACCTGGTCTCAGGAAGCGCAAATACCCTCAGCGCCTATTCAACATTCGCGGGGCGGCTTCACTCTGGCAGGTGGATTGGCCGGATTGTTCGCTGCAGCTATGCTGTCCCTTCTGGTTGAGAGAAAGCCATCCTGATGTTATGCGCCAATTAACACGGGCACTGGATTTTTCCACTTTATTTTTCTGGGCAGTTCTTTTATTCCTTCTGCCCATTACAAGTATGCCCGCGGTTCGGGATTTGCTGCACACCAGTGTTGTTGCAGGACCATCCGTTCTGGCGTTAGCAGGCTTGCTTCTGGTTGGTTTTCTGCCTTATGCAATCAAAGGTGGGGACATTCCCAGAACTGTTTTGCCGTTGGTAGGTTTTTTCCTTGCCTGTCTCTTCTCCATCAACCTTTCCGAGTTTATTCAGATTCCAACTTTCAAAGATGCAGGTAACATCCGGTCAACACTTTCTGCATTATTTACTTTATTAGTTGGAATTGGATTTCTACTGGTTACCTATTCGCAAATTACTTCAGAACGTGCTTTTTTCCTCGCACTGCGTTGGATTTATGCCGGCGGTGCGGTAATGATTCTCTGGTCGATCCTGCAATCTTCTGTATGGTTTGCGGATGCCCGTTACCCGGCCTGGATGCGCGACTTGCAGGATGTCTTTTCTCTGGGGCCTTTATACCGTCAGCGCGCGGCCGGGTTTGCTCTGGAACCGTCCTGGTTGGCACACATGTTGAATATGCTCTATCTGCCAGTTTGGCTATCATCCGTATACAGTGGGTATTCCGCCTTTACTTTGAGGATATTCAAGAGAATATCAATCGAGATGATCTTGCTTGCTCTGGGGGGGTTGGTCTTAGTCTTAACTTTCTCGCGGGTAGGCTGGATTACCTTCGCATTTATGGCTGCGTTTTTGATCACTCTGGGAAATATTCGGCTTGTGCGCTGGATCCAAGGCCGATTTAAGGTCTCACCCGGCAAAAAAGTCATCTTAACCATTGGGATAAGCTGTCTTTTGATCATAGCATACCTGGCGATTTTGATAGTGGCTGCCTATGGGATGAGCCGTTTTGACCCACGCATGAAGGATATATTTTCGGCGCAGTTCTGGCAGTTGAATAATATGAACAGGTATGCAAATGCCCTGCAATTCGGGGAGCGGGTGGTTTACTGGCAAGCCGGCTGGGAAGTTTTCAATCGTTATCCCCTTGCGGGGGTTGGGTTGGGAAATGCGGGGAAATGGTTTGCAGAAACCATTCCGGCGTATGGCGTTAACCTGATAGAAGTGCGCCGGCTGCTTTATCGGACTTCTGAAATCCCCAATATCAAGAATTTATGGATTCGAATTCTGGCTGAAACAGGAATTATCGGATTTGCATTTTTCTCAGCCTGGATATTTTCACTGGGCAAGAAAGCCTCAGTCTTACGCCAATCGGCCAGCCCTATCTACAAAATGTTGGGGTATTTGGGGATATTTGTCATAATAGGGATACTACTGGAAGGCTTTAGTATCGATTCCTTTGCTTTACCATATTTTTGGATATCTGCCGGGCTTGTATTATCCAGTGGAAGAATAAAAAGAACCTCTAACAGCATATAAAAGTAAATTATTGGAGTAAAAATGAAAAACCGGGAAGTTTTTATTTTTGTTGGTGTTGTACTGGCAGTATTATGTTGTGTTTTTTCTGCAATTGGATATGCCGGCTATATGTTTATTAAATCGAAAAGTAATACAGATTTTTCCTATGAAGCTGCTATTGAAACAAGAAACACGCTCGAAACAGCCCTAAATCCCAACAACGATCCGCGCGAACTCGCACTCAAATTAAAAGGCATCAAAGACATACCGGAAACCTTGAGTGAGCCCCCGACAGTTTACAAAATAGGTGATCAAAAAGAGTTCAATGTGATTAACACCGATACGAATGAAAATTTCAAAATTCAGGCGGATCTTGCTTATGCGACTGAACATGCCTACTTATGGATTCAGCAGGGGGTGAAATCTGATAAGGCCAGAGTAAAAAATCTGGTCGAAGCGTTTGAAAGTAAAATTTATCCAACCAACCGGGAGTTCTTTGGCAGCGAATGGACGCCGGGCATTGATGGCGATCCGCATCTTTTTATCGTTTATACAAAAGGGCTGGGGGATAATATCGCCGGACTATTTTCTTCAATCGATTCAGTTAATCCGCTTGCAAGGCCTGACTCAAATGGACACGAGACATTCTTTATGAGTGCAGATAACCTAAATTTTGGCGATGAGGATTACGGAACCCTGGCACATGAATTTCAACATATGATTCACTGGTATCGCGATCGAAATGAGGATACCTGGATGAACGAGGGGTTCTCGGTTTTGGCTGAGTTTTTGAATGGGTATGCTACCGGCGGCTTTGATGATTTGTATGTGATGAATCCGGACCAGCAATTGACAGATTGGCCGAATGATCCGAATGCCACGCGTGCACATTACGGGGAATCATTTCTTTTCCTCGCATATTTCTTAGACCGGTTCGGTGAAAAAGCGACTCAAGCTCTGGTTGCCGAGCCAGAAAATGGAATGGATGCTATTGATAAGGTATTAATAGATATCAACGCTATTGACCCAAAAACTGGCAAGCAAATCACTGCGGACGATGTTTATGCCGACTGGGTGGTTGCAATGCTCCTGAAAGACCCGACTGCTGGTGATGGACGATACACCTATAAGAATTATCCAAATTCCCCGCGCCCTGATGCTACTGAGGTCGTTACAGATTGTCCGACAGAGGGCAATGAACGCAGTGTTTCACAATACGGCGTTGATTATATCCAAATCAACTGCAAAGGTGATTACCACCTGACTTTCCAGGGCGTTTTGCAAACCGGTGTTCTGGCTGAAAATCCCCATTCTGGTAAATATGCTTTCTGGTCGAACAAAGGGGATGAATCTGATATGACGCTCACCCGGGAATTTGACTTTACCAGTATTCCATCACCGATTAATTTCGATTTCTGGATCTGGTATGACCTTGAAAAGGACTATGATTTTACCTATCTGGAATATAGTGTTGACGGCCAATCCTGGACAATCATTCCAACCATGAGCTGCACCTCTGAGAATAAATCCGGCAATAGCTACGGCTGCGGTTGGAACGATACCAGTGATGGCTGGAAAAAAGAATCGGTTGACCTATCCTTCCTGGCCGGGAAGAAAGTACAACTGCGCTTTGAATATATTACCGATGCCGCCGTAAATGGCGAAGGGTTAATGCTGGATGACCTGGCAATTACTGCGGCCAAATATCAAACAGATTTCGAGAAGGATGATGGCGGTTGGATTGCTGCTGGTTTTGTTAGAATTCAAAACCAGTTACCCCAGACGTACCGGGTAACGCTGATCGAAAACGGCGAACCAACCCTGGTCATGCCGATTGAATTGGATGGCAGCAATCAAGCTACCATTCCCGTCAGCATACAGAATGGAAAAAATTCTGCGGTTCTGGTGGTCAGCGGAACTACCCGTTTTTCCCGGCAGCCAGCCCTCTACCAATTTAGTCTAACCAAATAGGGGTATTGAATTATGGCCTGGGAGCGCGCAGAGCCTGGAGTTGACTCTCTAACTCGGCGCGCTTTTGATTCTTGGCTTCGTTAATTTCTTTTTGCAGGCGTCGAATTCGGGTGTCAATTTGACCGCGCATTTCTGATCCAGACACTGGTGTTAATAATAGAACTGCCGCCGCACCCAGTAGACCGCCCGTGAAGGCGCCCAGTAATAATCCAAAGATTCTTCGCATTTTCTTACTCCTTCGATTTCTTAGTTTTGATTTTTGATTTGTTTCTGCCCAAAAATATTAAAGAACCACGACTTTCGCGAAAAAAGAATAAACACAATGCGCCATAATAAAAATACATTGGCACACAAAGTACATTCTATTCAATCCGCTTTGTTTATTTCATAGTTCCTTTCCGCAGGCTATTCAAAAAATCGTTGAACAGTTACATTGAATTTACATTATAAGCTTGGCGGGGCTAATTAATCCGCTTCTGAAAAATACATACGGCGCCAGTCCGCTAATCCAGCCACCTACCAAACCATACCGCACTAGCCGTAATATCAAACCAGTGATGGTCTCGTCTTTCGGAAAAAACATCCCTAGACCGGCCCAGAGAAATAAAACTCCGGCAATTCCCAGTAAATAACGCCAGCCCTTTTGACTAGCCGGACCATCAACGTGGTATTTCCCAAAGGTCTTTTCCTGTGATCGTATCCAGCAGATTCCAGCCGCAAAGCCAATCCAAGTTCCGACGCTGGAGAATAGATCTTTCAGACTCAGAGGGGAAATTGTACTGCCGCCGCGGTCAGCCAGTCGAATCCAACTCGCAGGAATTTGCCAGTCGCGAAGATTATTTTGTATGACCAGACCAAGTATCAGAAAAAGCAAACCAAAACCTGCTGCTGTAAGAAATACTATCCAATTGGATGTTTTAGCGAACCAACGCGAAACGGGCTTGTCCAGGGTAATAACCAGAATACAAACAATCAATCCGAATAGCCAACCGCCCAACACATCAGCTGAAAAATGAACACCCAGGTACAGGCGCGAGATGCCAATCATAAGAATCAAAATAACCGCTAAAAAAACAAGCCAGGGGCGGCGAAAATAATACCCGAGCGTCCCCCAGACTGAGGCAGCCATTTGGGCATGGCCGGAGGGAAACCCGAAGGATGCTTCAGCAGAATATGCAATAACATTTACATCCACCCAGTAAGGCCGCGGTAAATGAAATGCAATTTTCAAGAAGGAATTTAGACTGGTTGTGGAAAGCAAAGCGATTCCCATTCGAATGCCCAGCCCCGGGTTGATGCACCAGTAGATTGCCGGAAACAAAAGGATGTATATATTTTCAGTTCCCAGAAAACTGAAGAACTGCATCACAGGAACCAACCAGGCTCCAAGGCTTTGAATCAAAATATTGATCTGGGTATCTAGCATAATCATGAGATTTATTTTTCCCTTCCCGGTGAGTTTGTCATTATTGTAAACGCAATCGTAACATGACTAGAATTTATTCACCATTA
The DNA here is from genome assembly GCA_037143255.1 of Leptolinea sp. Lineage (GTDB taxonomy): Bacteria > Chloroflexota > Anaerolineae > Anaerolineales > Anaerolineaceae > Leptolinea. Next base: position 7,759 of record JBAWYZ010000079.1, read on the forward strand.
ATACAAAAAATCAAGAAAATAGGAAAAGGCAAAACCCTCTGGTAACAACTTGAAACCGAATGCAATCACGATAAATAAATCCTTGTTCGCAAAGGATGAAAGTATTTGTGGCTTCACTGCAAATCCTTACTTAATGAACCCACCTTGAGTTTTATATTTTCACTTTAAGCGAGTAGGTCGCATTTCCGCGAGTCGGGCCGACCAGGATGGAATACGTCCCTTCTACCTGGATGGGAACTGACCAGTTGTTGCAGTCTTTTCCCTCTTCTGTGCCGGGCAGCGGATTGTTATCCGGCCCGAGGATGGTGAAGACAGCATTACCTTCCAACGATGTGATGATTACGTCCAAGTTTTCGCCGGCAAGAGCGCTCAGGGTGTAGCGGTCGCGTTCACCGCTAATCACGGTGCCGTTCAATTCCACGTCCAACGCTCCTACGGCAAAGCGGATGGGCTGGTCTTTGGCAATTCTCGCTCCGAATATCGTCTGCGGAGCAGCCGCCGGGGCATTGCCTGCCACACCAATGGCAGGGATATTCACGCTCAACTGATAGGTGACCGGTTGTTTGGCGTACGAGCGAACTTCGATATAATAATCCTGGCTCACTGGCAATAAGCCGGACCAATCTTTTGTGGGCGCCATGAGTGTATAAACGGCGCCATCAGCGCTCCAGATATACACGAAGGTGTCGCTATCAGTCGGGTTAGTGATCAAGTTGACGGTCATCTGCTGGCCCGCCATGGCGCCAAGCACGAAACGCAGACTGCTGTTGGGCAACACTTCACCGGGGGTATACCAGCCGGTGGCGTTTGGCTGGAACTGAATGCGGGTGGCCTCCGGTAGAACCATGGGCCGCATCGTCATGGTCAACTGGAACCCGATTGGCTTCTGCGACGTGTTCCGAAAGTTAAGATAATAATCCTGTTGTGACGGCATTTCCCCTTCCCAGGTTGTGATGCCCGGTGTTGTAGGAACAAGCACGGCGCCATCAGCTCCCCAGATTGAAAGCGCCGCATCCGACCCGGTATCAATGGTCATTACAATTTTCACGTTTTGACCGGCCGCGGCATTGAACACGGCCTGTAAATCTGCACCGGGTTCAATTTCGCCCGGTGAGGAGGTCATGGTTGTGTTTGAGAAATCAATGCGCGCTGCATCTGCTTTAACTTCCGGATGGAGAGGTACGGCAGTGGGAGGCGCAGTCGGTGCGGCCGTAGGCGGCACGGGGGTAGGGGCAGCAGTCGGCACGAACGGGACGGCGGGTTGGCAGGCGATTAAGAGCAAAGTTGCCAGAATGAAGCCTGTGGTCAGGTGGATGATGTGTTTGGGCATTGATGTCTCCATAACGTGATGTTGAGATGGGTATGCTGGCAAAGACCTGCATTTATTTGATTATATCAAACCGCTTATCTGTCTTAAGCAGGCAACAAAGCAAATTACTGTGTGGGAGAAGTAATCAGGCGATATTCATGGTCGCAAATTACCATAATTTCCGATTGCTTCGTCCGACCATCGTGACCAACCCAAAGCGCGAGATATCTCTCCGGTAGGGGCGAGGCGAAATCAATTTGCATGACCTTTATTCACATAATTGCCTCGTCCTT
>JBAWYZ010000080.1:0-9316 GCA_037143255.1 Leptolinea sp.
TCTTGAACCTAAAAGAAGTTGGACCAGATTTGTTAACAGGCGGCGCATTTGGTCCTGAAGGGGGCTTTGCAGTAACCCTGGTATTAATCACCGGATGTGTTATTGTCTATTATTTAGCGGCTCACAAACCGCGCTTTTTTGTTAAGCCCACGTAGTGGTCAGCCAGGATAAATTGAGACTTTATTCAACCGTACAATATCTAATCCGCATGAGGTAGAATTTTTAAATAAATACACTACTCAGGGAGACTAAATAATGGATAAACGCTGGTATAAGTTGGGCGATATTCTGGTCAATTATTCCACCCAGGTGAAAAAGGGCGAACGAGTCATGATTGCCATGCACGAAGTGGAAACTCTGCCGTTGGCTCGCGCTACCTACGAAGCCGTCATCAAAGCTGGTGGGTTGCCCCAGATTCAATTTCTTTCGGAGACTCTGCGTCATTCCCTGTTGCAATATGGCGCCGAAGAGCAAATTTCCTGGGTGCCGGAAATTGAAGCCTATGGTATGGAATGGGCAGATGTCTATATCGGGTTGCGCGGTGCGCATAACCTGTCAGAACTGGCAGATATCTCGACTGAGCAACTAACCTTAAACCAACGTGCCATGGGCAAAGTCTCCACCTTGCGTTGGGAAAAAACGCGCTGGACGTTGGTGCGTGTACCCAATGAAGCCTTCGCCATGCAAGCGGAAACGGACGAAGAAACCATCACCGACATGTTCTTCAACGCCTGTTTGATCGATTGGCCGGCGGCATCAAAAGATTGGTTTCGGTTGGCGAAAATTCTAGAGCAGGGTAAAGAAATTCAAATTACCGGCAAACGGACAGATTTGCGGTTTTCTGTAGCAGGCCGTAAATGGGTGGCAGCGGATGGGCGCATCAACATGCCAGATGGAGAGATATTCACCTCACCGATAACAGAAACCATTGATGGCTTTATTCAATTTGAATTCCCCGGCGTTTTTGGTGGGCGGCTGATGCATGAAATCCGCTTTGAATGGGATCACGGAAAACTGATAAGCGCCACTGCCTCCACCAATCAGGAATTTTTGCAATCGGTTATTCATACTGATGAAGGCTCTACCCTGATTGGCGAATTTGCAATTGGCACTAACCCGGGCATTGACCGCTTTTGCAAAGACATTCTGATCGATGAAAAAATCGGCGGAACGGTGCATATTGCCATGGGGCGCGCCTATCCGGAATGCGGTGGAACAAATAAATCTTCCATTCATTGGGATATCGTCAAAGACACTCGGAAAGAGGGCGCTATTCTTCTGGATGGTAGAAAGGTGTTCGATAACGGGCGTTTCTTAATATAAACAATTGACATTCAACCATAATTCATCTATAATTCAAACAATTACAATTGAGAGGCTTTGATGATTTCTGCAGAACGCCGAAAAAAGATTCTTGAACTAGTAGAGAAACGCAGTTCCATTTCGGTGGCAGAGATGTGCGAAAAGTTGGATGTCTCCGAAATGACCATCCGACGCGATTTGAGCATGCTTTCAAATCAAGGTCTATTACAAAGGGTGCATGGGGGAGCGGTTTCCCGCCAGGGACGCAGTTACGAACCGCCATACCTGCTGCGCAGTTCCAAGAATATAGAAGCGAAACAAGCCATCGGCCAAATGGCTGCTGCACTGGTAATTGACGGCGACAGCCTGGCGCTGGATAACGGCTCCACGGTATTGGAACTGGCCAGACTACTGGTTGGCAATCGCAACCTGACAGTCCTTACTGCCAGTCTAGCGGTGGCAAACATTCTGGCGGATGCTCCAGGAATTCGGCTCATTCTTTCCGGCGGAATTTTAAGGAAGGAAGAGGGGTCGCTGATCGGCCATATCGCTGAAAAAACATTCCAGGAGTTTCGGATTGATAAGGCGTTTATTGGAGTAGGCGGTATCAGCCTTGAAAACGGATTGACTGAATACAACCTGGAAGACACATTGGTTAAGCGCAATATGATTGGCAATTCTGAACAGATCATCGTCATGACTGACAGCTCGAAATTGGGAAAAACCCGCTTTTCGTATGTGGCGCCATTATCTGTGGTGGATGTGCTGGTGACCGATTCCCAAGCTTCAGAAGAATTATTACAGGAATTTAGATATCTGGGAATTGAAACCTTACTCACTCCCCAGGAAATTCAAATTATGGAGGAAGATGAACAATGAAATGGATTTACGAATTGTTTGGCCACGAAAAACCTATTATTGCTATGGCACATATCCCTGCTTTGCCGGGAACTCCCCGATATGATCCCGCGATGGGGTTGGATGGAATTGTGGAAAAAATGCGTAGCGACATTAAATACCTGCGCGAAGGCGGTGTGGATGCCATCATGTTCTGCAATGAAGATGACCGGCCATATACCTTTCATGCCGGCCCTGAAATGATTGCCGCCGAAACCCGCGTGGTCACAGAATTGCGACCGAAAGATATGCCCTTCGGAGTTGATTATTTGTGGGACCCAATAGCGGCCATCAGTGTGGCTGCGGCAACCGGCGCCTCCTTTATCCGCGAAGTGATGACCGGTGTGTACGAAAGCGACATGGGACTGTGGGCACCTGATATCAATAAAGTCGCTGATCTTCAATACCGGGTAGGCGCCAATAATATCCGAAAGTTTTTCAATGTCGCCCCTGAATTTTGTTCTCCTTTAGGGACCCGCACGGTCGGACAAAGAGCTCGCAGCGCCGTTGTTTCATCGTTAGCGGATGCTATTCTAGTCTCCGGAATGATGGCCGGAGAAGAGCCGGATGTATCACAGATCAAAGAGGCCAAGGATGCGCTAGGTGACATGGCGCCAGTATTTCTGAATACAGGCGCAAAAATTAGTAATATTGCAAAATTCCTAAAGGTGGCTGATGGTGTTATTGTCGGCTCCAGCTTGAAAGTGGATGGCTATACCTGGAATCCGGTAGACCCAAAGCGGATAAAAGAATTTGTCGCAGCTGCCCGCAGCGCATCGTAAAACGATGCGAATAAATTCGCTTGACAAATAGAGAGAGCGTGATATAAACAAACAAAATTCTTTACCACCTTGGTGGAAATCACCGAAACAGTCATGCAGACAAATTTATTTCATAATACCGAATTACCGAACATTCAACTCAAGAGAGATATTGTCCAGAGTTGGTATTCGGGCGCATTCAAATCTGAAATGATGTGGCAGGCGCTTCGTTCCAATTCTGCCCATTTGACTATTACTGAATATCGAGTTGAGAAATGATCCAAGTGTGAGACTTGGGGATTGAATTTCCCCAAGTCTCATTGTTATTAAGCAGTGGTAAGTTTCAATCGTATTAATCACCCGATTGCTCATACCATAAATCGGGTGATTATGATTAATGAGGCAACCCCATGGCAGTGAATCTTAACATTGACCATGAATGCGGAAAAAAAGTTACACCAATCGATTAAGGAGGAACAAAACAATGAATAAGAAGATGAGAGTTTTTGCACTGATGATGCTGGTTGCTTTGCTGGCCGGGTTGGTTTCCGGTTGTGCGCAATCCAAAACCATCAAAGTCGGGTTCGTTGCCCAAATGACCGGCCCCGATTCCTACATTGGCCAGGCAGCGAAAGTTGCCCTGGAAGATGAAGTCAAAGCTATCAATGATAAGGGTGGCGTTCAGGGATACAAAGTTGAACTGATCACCTACGACAGCCGTTCCGAAATTCCAGACGCTGTGGCTGCTGCCAAACGTCTGATGGAACAGGATCAGGTCAATGCCATTATTGGGCCTGAATGGTCTGGCGCTGCTATTCCGATCGCAGTCATGGCAACCACCTCGAAAATTCCGGTAATTGCTACCACCGCGTCCAATATCAAGGTAACTGTGGATGACAACAATAAAGTACATCCGTATATGTTCCGCACTTGCTTTATTGACCCGTATCAGGGGTACGCATTGGCTGATTTTGCCTACAAAGAATTAGGCAAACGCAAAGCGGCCTTCATTACGGATGTAACGGCCGCCTATTCTGTGGGTATTCAAAACTACTTTGAAACCCATTTCAAAGAATTGGGTGGTGAAGTTGTAGCCAAAGAAGGCTATCAGGCTAATGATACAGAATTCCGTGCCCAGATATCCAAGGTTGCAGAATCAGGCGCCGATCTTCTAGTCGTTCCCACCGGCACCTACCGCGATATTGCCCTGATTTCCAAACAGACTGTTGCACTTGGTTTGAAAATTCAATTCCTGGGTGTTGACGGCTGGGTTGCTGATGAACTTCTCAGCATGGCCGGCACTGAACTGGAAGGCGCTTATCTTTCCAGTGGTGTCTCGACTGAATCTCCTGAATTCCAGGATTACAACGCCGCATTTGAAAAAGCCCATGGCCAGAAGGCTTCTGTTTATGCTTATTACGCTATTGATGCCCTGAAAATGATTGAATACGGCGCCACCGAAGCCATCAAGAAAACCGGATCACCTTCTGCTACTGCGATCCGGGATGCCATTGAAGCCATGAAAGATGTCCCGCTCTTCACCAGCAAACTGACCATCGAGGCGGATACCCATAACCCGCATAACAAACCGGTCATCATTATGCAGATCAAAGACTCCAAGTGGAAGATTGTCAAGACCTACGCTCCGTAAAGACTTTTTTACAATTCCTTAAAAAGGCGTATCTAAGAAATGTGATCCTTAGGGGGCCAAAAACGGCCCCCTAAGGATGTTTCGATGATTGTTGCTATCTTGGGTTATCAACCTTCCGGACAAAAGAATACAGCCTGCTCCCGGCTTTTTCAGGGAGAGGAGTACATCCTTTGACACTTTTTCTTCAGCAAATAGTCAGCGGTATTTCCATCGGGGCAGTGTATTCGCTGCTTGCAGTTGGATATGCACTGGTGTACAGCGTTTATAACTTTACAAACTGGGCATTTGACGCGTTCATGGTAGTGGGCGCGTTTGCCGGCTTTTATGCCATCACCAGTTTTTATTTACCAGTCTGGCTAGCGCTGACGTTAGCAATTCTGATAACCGTAGCCTTGTCACTGATTGTAGAGACCGGCGCTTACCGCCCACTGCGGATGCGCAGCGCGCCCCGCCTGTATATGATGATTTCAGCCATGGGTGCCAATCTGGCAATTATCAACCTTGTTAACTTGTTTTTTGGCGGCGCTTTCCGCAAATTCCCCGAAATTATCCCCGGTACCATTAATATTGAGGGGGTTTCATTTGGAAAGATGGACCTGGCAGCTGCTATTATTTCTTTTGTTGTTTTAGGCTTTTTGTGGTTCTTCTTGATGCGCACAAAACCAGGGTTAGGCATTCGCGCCAGCGCCCTGGATACCGTGACTGCCGGCATTATGGGTATTAATAACAACAGGGTTGCCCTTACAATCTTTTTTATTACCGGTGTCCTTTCAGCCATTAGCGGCGTTTTTTACGGGATTAAGTATGCGGTATTCCCTTATCTTGGTTCGGTAACTATCAAAGCCATGATTGCCAGTATCATCGGCGGATTGGGTAGTTTGCCCGGCGCCGTCGTTGGCAGTCTGCTTCTGGGTATCCTGGAAACGCTTATTTCTGGTTATATTTCGTCGGTATACCGCGATTTGTTCTCTTTCACTCTTTTGATTATTATGCTTCTTTTTCTGCCTAACGGCCTATTTGGCTCACGGACGGAAGAGAAACTTTAAGGAGCACTTTCAATGGGATACATTAATACGATTGTGATCCTTGGTGGTATCAGTGTGATTGCTGCTCTGGGTGTCGCCATATTAACAGGCTACACCGGACAGTTTTCCATCGGTCATTCCGCCTTCATGGCGCTGGGCGGGTATTTTGCTGCTTTTGTTTTTATGCGATTGCAGGTGCCTTATGGATTGGCTTTGATACTTGGCGGTTTTTTTGCTGGAGCGTGCAGTCTGGTAATTGGCATTCCTACATTCCGCAGTAGGCTAACCGGCGACTACTTTGCCATTGCCACTTTCGGGTTTGCCGAAGCTATTCGATTGCTTCTGAACAACACTTATTCAGTTGGTGGGGCATTTGGTTTTACCGGTATTCCGCAATTAACCGACCTGCCGATTGTGTTGATTGCCGTTGCCCTGGCAGTTTTCTTTGCACATAGTTTTGTTACATCACAATACGGGAAGAATTGTATTGCGGTCAAACAGGATGCTGTAGCTGCCCAAATGATGGGGGTTAATCTGCTAAAAACCAAACTGACCGCGCTTTTCATCAGTGCATTTTATGCCGGGGTGGCCGGTGGACTATTTGGTTTCTATGTCGCCTATCTGGTGCCGTCGATGTTCGCGGCCACCCGTTCCTACGATTTACTGGCGGCAGTGGTTTTCGGCGGCATGCAATCGTTGGTTGGCCCAGCCATTGCAGCTTTTGTGTTGGTTGCTGTACCAGAATTGCTGCGTTTCTTCACTGAATGGCGCTTGATTATCTACGGTATGCTGTTCGTGGTTATCATGATCTTCAAACCCCAGGGATTGCTTGGCTACACGGAAATGAACTTCACCTATACCTGGTTTGTAATCAAGAAATTCTTTCGAAAACTGGCGGGGAAACGTGAAAAGAAAAATGGTGAGGGGAAACTTTAATGGACGAACCCATCCTCACGCTTGACTCTGTCTCTGTCTCTTTTGGTGGTGTTCGGGCGGTCAAGAATGTCAACCTGAATCTGCAACACGGTGAACTAATCGGCCTGATCGGTCCCAACGGCGCTGGCAAAACCACCATCTTCAACTTGATCACCGGTTCGGTAAAACCCACTGAAGGCGCCATTCATTTCAAAGGCAAAGATATCATCGGCAAATCGTCCGACCAACTTTGCCATCTGGGAATCAGCCGGACTTTTCAGAATATCCGTCTTTTTACTCAGATGTCTGTATTTGAAAATGTTGCCCTCGGGCTGCACAGCGATCCGCAATACTCCATTTTTGAGGCATTCGTACGCACACCGCATGCCCGTAAAATGGAAAAAGAGGTGGAGAGGCAGGTAGAGTACCTGTTGGGGTTGGTTGGATTGCAGGATTACACTTTGCAAAAAGCCGGTATTCTTCCATACGGCCTGCAGCGCCGCCTTGAATTGGCTCGCGCTATGGCAACTGCCCCCGAGCTTTTGCTGTTAGATGAGCCAGCTGCTGGCATGAACGAAGATGAATGTGCCGAACTGGTGAAAATGATCCGCAATATTCATGAATTGAAAAAATACAGTATTATCCTGATTGAGCATCACATGAATGTAGTGATGGACATGTGTCGAGATTCGCGCATCATGGTTCTCAACCTGGGTGAAAAGCTGGCGGTTGGCAGCCCTTCAGAAATTCAAAACAACCCGCAAGTGATTGCGGCATATCTTGGTGCGAAAAGAGAGCGTAATGCAAACAAACATTCCGTTTCTTGATGTTCAAAAATTAAACGTTCACTACGGTGGTATTCACGCTCTGCGGGATATCAACTTACAAATTGCCCGTGGCGAAATAGCCTCGGTGATTGGCGCCAACGGAGCCGGAAAATCCACTCTGTTAAAGACCATCAGTGGAGTGAAAGCTTATACTTCCGGTAGTATCAAATTCAATGGGAAAGATATTCCGAAGGAATCCTACTTAGTGGTCAAGGAAGGCGTTACCCTTGTGCCAGAAGGCCGTCGAATTTTTGGCCCCTTGAGTGTGCGAGAAAATTTGATGCTGGGCGCCTATTCACGCTCAGACACAACCAGAATTACCCATCGGATGGATGAAGTCTTCAACTTGTTTCCGGTGTTAAAAGAGCGCGCCAGCCAACCGGGCGGCACACTTTCGGGTGGTGAACAGCAAATGTTGGCCATCGGTCGTGCGTTGATGTCAGATCCGCAGTTGCTGCTGTTGGATGAGCCGTCTCTAGGTCTGGCGCCCATGATCATCGACCTGGTGTTGGATACAATCGTCAAATTAAACGAAGAAACCGGTTTGACAATTCTCCTGGTTGAACAGAATGCGATCCTGGCATTGGAGATCAGCCACCACTCCTTTGTGTTGGAAACCGGCGCGATAAAAATGCAGGGTAAAGGCAGTGATTTGCTGAATGATCCAAGAGTCAAGGAAAGCTACCTGGGCGTAACCAGTCAGTAATAACCATTATTCCAAAAATTGAGGCGATTATGTCTGTTTCCAATAACCTGATTCTTATAAACGGGGTTTTTCATACACTTGCTCCGAAACAACCGTTAGTTTCTGCGGTAGCGATTCGGGATGAGAAAATCATCTACGTAGGTGATACTGCCGGCGCCAAAGCCGTATTTGGTAGTGAAAAAGCCGAAGTAGTTGACTTGAAAGGCGCCACCGTCATTCCCGGGTTGACGGATGCGCACCTACATTTTGAAATGTACTCCATGGGACTTCAAGCCATCAATGCCGAAACTCCCACGGTGGATGAAGTTCTGGTTGAAGTGGAAAAACGCGCCAAATCCTTCCCGGATGGAAAATGGATTACCGGCTATGGCTGGAATCACAATGTGTGGGGCGGGGAATTCCCAACAGCAGAAATGCTGGATCGGGTTGCTCCGCGTCATCCGGTAGCATTGGGAGCGAAAAGCGGACATGCCGGTTGGGTAAATACGGCTGCTATGCTCCTGGCTGGCATCACCAACGACACCCCTAACCCGCCCGGTGGGCAGATTATGCGAGATGGCTCAGGCAAAGCCACTGGTCTGATGTTGGAAGAGGCAATCTATCTGGTAGAGAAATTGATTCCAGCGCCCACGCTAGATGAATTGGTAAATGCCGTGAAAGTGGGTATGCAGAATGCCAACAAACTGGGTCTGACCGGTATTCACGATCTGGATCAGCCGTCCGTTTTTCGTGCTTTTCAGAAATTGCAAAAAAACGGCCAATTGACGTTACGCGTGAATAAAGGCGTCCCGCTGGCATATCTGGATCAGGTCATAGCGGCAGGTGTTTATAGTGGTTTTGGGGATGATATGCTGCATCTTGGTTCTGTCAAAATGTTTGCGGATGGCGCATTAGGTCCGAAAACCGCCTGGATGCTGGCCGGGTATGAAACCGCCCCTAATGATACTGGAATCCCGACAACTGATATTGAAGTTATATGCGAGAGTGTCCTCAAAGCCAATGCCAATGGATTATCGGTAGCCATCCACGCGATTGGCGACCGGGCTAACCGTGAAATACTGGATGTGTATGCCGAGGCAAAGAAACGCCTGCCGGATACTGGCCTGCGCAACCGGATTGAGCATGTACAGTTGCTATCCCCGGAAGATTTGGGGCGATTGGCCGAATTAGGTGTGATCGCTTCCATGCAGCCCATCCATGCCACATCGGATATGTATATAGCTGATAAGCAC
>JBAWYZ010000081.1:0-9294 GCA_037143255.1 Leptolinea sp.
GGTAATTATTTAAAATATGAATTTTAAGCGACTGCCTTTCTTTATTTGCGAGAGTATGAAAATACTCCTACATTTTACCTAATCCTTTCAATACACGTTCTGGCGTCAGAGGGAATTCATCAAACCAGACGCCGGTTGCGGCATGAACAGCCGCAGTAACTGCTGGGGCAAACGGCAGAAAAGGCATTTCACCGACACCTCTGGCACCCCACGGACCGCGAGGATCTGGGTATTCAAGAATTATTACTTCCATTTGTTCCGGGATATCCAAAGCGGTAGGAATCAGGTAAGTAGAAAATGAAGGAGTCAATACATAGCCATCTTTTTCAATGAAATTCTCTAATACAACATATCCGGCTGCTTGGACCAAACCGCCTTCAAGCTGACCTTCGACTTGCTGCGGGTTAATAGCTTTTCCGATATCATTGGCACAGATAACTTTGAGGATGCGCACCTGTCCGGTTTCAGTATCAACTTCGACTTCAGCAGTCGTTGCGGTATAGGCATAAGAAACCATCGGGTCACAGTGGCCGTTTAGCGGGTCTGGTGCGGTTGTCGGGAGTGCGATATATTTGTGGGTGATACAAACCGGACGTTCCTCACTCCGCCACTTATCCAGCGCTATTTCAGCAGCCTCCCTGATTGCATTCCCTGCAAAGAAGGTCATACGGGATGCCGAAACTGCTCCGGTATCCTGAGAAATAGCAGTATCAGGGGCACTTACTTCGACCTTGTCTAATGGAACATTTAATGCTTCAGCCGTCATTTGGGCTAAAGCGCTGTATGTACCCTGTCCAACTTCAGTCGCTGTATGTTTCAAGACCACTCTATCGATTTCTGCTTTGCCATAGAGTTCCAGCGTCACCCAACAATACTCACGGAAGCCATAGGCAAAACCGGCATTTTTGTGAGAACATCCCAGTCCTATCCCGTGTTTCAAATACGGCTGGTTGATTACCTCAGCAGGGACACCACCATTGTTGGCCCAGCCTGCGTAGGTTTTTTCCCAACCCGCTGCCAACGCGCATTTTTCCACGACTTCACGAATGCTTACCCCCGGTGGGAACGGCGCCCCAACTGATTGCAATGTGCCATCCACAACCAGGTTTCGCATACGTAGTTCGACCGCATCCATTCCAAGCTTTTCTGCCAACTTATTGATCTGGGACTCTGCAACAAATGCCCCTTGAGGGCCACCAAAGCCTCGGAAGGCAGCTCTTGGAATTGTGTTGGTATAGATATCATAAGAATCAACTTTAACATTGGGAATATCATAAGGCCCAGTGCAATTCAAGATTGCAACGCTTGAGATAATGCTGGAGGTGTATAAATACGCACCTCCATCCGTGATCATTTTTACCTCGGCGGCAGTAATTATTCCATCCTTTGTGGCTGCCCATTTGGTATGAATATGATACGGGTGACGTTTAGAATGCCCGATGATGGATTCCTCTCGGGTGGTCACTACCTTTATGGGACGATTGATCCCTCGTTGATTAAGACGCCAGGTCGCCAGAGCCAAAATGATCTGCACCGAGACGTCTTCGCGCCCACCAAAAGCGCCTCCTATATACGGGTGAATCACCCGGATTCTATCTTCGGGTAGATCTAAAGCATGGGCAATCTGCTTTTGGATATGGTGCGCCCATTGCCCGGTTGCGACAACTGTGACTCGACCTTCTTCATCGATATAGGATACCCCTGCTTCTGTTTCCATATAGGCATGTTCCTGCGCGGGAGTATGATAATCACCTTCAACGATCACATCGGCACGTGCAAATGCAGCCCCTACATCCCCAGTGTAAATTTTGTGATGGTCCATGATATTTGTACCAAGTTCAGGATGTAACAAAGCGGCATCCGGCTGCATGCCTTTTATGGGATCAATCACGGCTGGCAGGTCTTCATAATCAACAACAAGTCGGTCGCGGGCTTTGGCTGCAATTTCTTCAGTTTCGGCAACAATAATCGCAACTTTATCACCAATAAAACGCACCCGGTCAGTATATGGCTTACTGGAACCCGGACCGCACAATACTGGTTGATCGTTTTTCATATAACCAAATTCATTCACGGGGATATCCCTGGCTGTAAACACAGCGATGACTCCTGGCATAGCCTCGGCCGCGGAAGCATCAATCTTACGGACGATGGCATGGGGACGTCTGGCAAATAATATTTTCATATATAGTTGATTAGGGAGTGTAATATCGGTAGAAAACAAAGCTTCCCCCTTAACTTTTGCTTCAATATCCCGTCGTATAACTGATTGTCCAATTACAGGCATAGGTTCCTCCAGAAACGCATTACTTTATTCGATCCATTTTTGCATTAAATTAGAATGTCAACAAAGTTTTGGACATATTTTTATTCAATGGCGGCAGCCGCATGCTCAATAGCCTGGATAATTTTATAATACCCTGTGCAGCGACACAGATTTCCGCTAATTGCCTGGAGGATATCTTCCTTCAGCGGCTGTTTTTTCTCTTCCAGTAATTTGGCAGATGACATCAGGAGCCCAGGCGTGCAATAACCGCATTGCACTGCCCCATCATCGATAAATGCCTTCTGAATTGGGTGAAGTTTGCCATCCTTTGCTAAGCCCTCAACCGTAATGATATTTGCGCCATGCGCCCGCGGCGCTGGCACCAGACATCCCATTACGGCCATGCCATCCATCAAGATTGTGCAAGCGCCGCATTCCCCCTCTGCGCAGCTTTCTTTTGATCCAAGAAGTCCACCTTCTTCTCGTATTAAACGCAGCAGGGTTTTATTCTGACCTGACTTAAACTCATAGGGATGACCATTGATCGTGGTCTGAATCGGTTTTTCATGCCAGTACTGGCCTACCTCAGAGTAGAGGGTCTGGTTGGTGCGTAGAAGAACCGGGTTTTCGGGCAGTTGCATGAGATCTCGGCCTTGCGATATCGCCTGCAATCCGCGCCCAACCCAAACTTTGAGCATTGTTCGCCGATATGCCGCAGATGAACGGACATCATCAATTGGCCGAGAAGCCGATGCCGCCAACTCGGAGGCTTTCCTAATGTTTTCTTCCGTCAGCGTTTTACCTGCCAGAAACTGCTCCGCTTCCAGGGCATGTATGATAGTCGGCGCCACTGCTCCCAGCGTAATTACCGCAGACCGGACTTCATCGCCATCCATTGTCAGCACAATTGCCAGGTTTACCAGCGAGATCGCCTGAGCGCGGCGCAAGGCGTGCTTGATGAAAATGCCTCTTTGATTTGATTGCATTGCCGGGAATGCGATATCCACCAGCATTTCATCTGCTTTGAGAATAGTTTGGCGGACGCCAGTATAAAAATTTTCCAGGGGAATTACACGCTGCCCATTGTGTGAGCGTAGAGTTACCTTTGCTCCCAATGCTACCAGAGGTGTAATTGTGTCATTGGCGGGTGAGCCAGTGATCAGGTTGCCAGCTACGGTTCCACGATTACGGATTTGCGGCGACCCTACTTGCCAGGCTGCCTGTGCTAATGGAAGAGCTTTGGTACGGATAAGACCGGATGCGATACAGTCGTTGTGAGTAGTCAGCGGCCCAAGATGGATGACATTGTCATCGTCAAGCGTGATTTGATTCATCCCTGGAATGCGGGAGATATCGATAAGCGTTTCCAACCCTTTACGGAGACCGCGCTCCATTTCGAGGAGCAGGTCAGTTGCCCCGGCAATAATCCTGGCTTTTTCTTTTTGTTCTGCAAGTATCAATAATACTTCCTGGAGATCAAACGCATTAAAATACTTTTGCCACATAAAACCTCCGCTTCAATTTTGATTCAAATCTGGACTTGAAAAATTAGCAAATATTCTTTGTTTGGAATTCCATCATATTAATTGGAAAACACTCTCTCACTATTCCCGAATATAGGGGATTCCCAGGGATAGCGGAGCCCCATAACGCCGACGACTAAAGATGAGCGCCAGAATGGTTACTACATACGGTAAGATCAACACTAATTGGTATGGAAACGGAAAGCCCGCGCTCTGGATTTGAACTTGCAGTGAACTGAGGAAGGCAAAGAATAACGTCGCCCACAGAATGTTAAAAGGTCTCCAACTACCGAAAATTACAATGGCAATTGCAATCCAGCCACGACCGGCTGCAATGTTGTTAACAAATAGCCCGGCTGATGCAAGCGTTAGGAAGCATCCCCCAACACCTGACATGAAACCGCCAAATGCCAATGCCATATATTGGTATTTGGTTACGCTCACGCCTTTCATATCTACTGTACGGGGGTTTTCTCCCATGCAGCGTAACGCCAGCCCGTATTTTGTGCGATATAGGAATATAAAAATGAGTGGAACCATGAACAAACCAATATATGAAAGAACATGCTGAGAAAACAAAGCAGGTCCAATAATTGGAATCTGAGACAAAAGTGGAATGGGAACTTCAATAAAAGGGGAAACCGTTGGCATATTTCCGGAGATAAAGTCTTTATAAATAATTCGATAAAGGTAGAAACTTAACCCACTGGCAAAGATATTCAGGGCCAATCCAGTGACAGTTTGGTCAATTTTCAATGTAGATGACATGAATGCCATCAACATACTCATGGCAACACCAGCAAGCGCCCCTGCCAGGACACCCGCCCATAAGGAGCCTGTCTGCCTAGCGACTGCGAAACCAACAAATGCCCCCATTGTCATCGCTCCTTCAACATTTAGATTTAGTATTCCTGACCGCTCAACTACCAATTCTCCAAGAGCGGCAAACAGGATCGGTGAAGCAATCCGGATTGTGCCGGATAGCAAGTTTATGAGAAAGCCTAGTTGCAGAATATTATCCAACATTGTGAACTCTCCGAATGCGGTACTTCGTGAGCGCATCTGCAATCAACAATATTACAATTACTATTCCCTGAATCGAGTAAACCAGCGCAACGGGAACATCATAACGAATTTGCATAGACGTCGAACCGTTGACCAGAGCGCCAAAAAACACGGCTGCTGGTATAACGCCAATCGGGCTTAGTCTCCCAAGCAGCGCAATTAAAATCCCGGTATAGCCATACCCGGTCGAAATGTCCAGCCGCAAGCGGTGATGCAAGCCTGCCAATTCTGTCCCGCCTGCCAGCCCGGCGATTGCACCACTCAATGCCATCACAGACATCACAACAAGATTAATGCTGATGCCTTTATACTTCGATGTTGTCGGGTTGTCACCAACTGCTCTGATCTCATATCCCAGAGGCGTTTTCCAGAGCAAAATATAGATGGCAGCCACCAGAATTAATGCCAACCAAAAACCTAGATGAATACGGCTGTCGAAAAATGTCGGAAGGTAAGTTGATTCTGCGAATCGTGGAGTCTGCAAAAAATGATCGCCCTTACCCTGCCAGGGTCCGTTCAGTAAGTAAGATACAAAATATTGCATGATATAGTTCATCATCACGGTGACGATAATCTCGCTGATACCAAGCTTGGCTTTTAACACTCCTGGAATAAATCCCCAGATGCCTCCGGCAATCATTGAGGCTAGAACCACAACAATGATGAGCAGCGGTTGAGGAAGGTTTGACATATTCATGCATATCCAGGCAGTGGCGAGCGCACCGGCAAAAAATTGACCTTCCCCTCCGATATTCCAGACCTTTCCACGAAAAGCAATCGCCATAGCCAGGCCGGTAAGAATGATAGGGGATGCTTGAACCAGTGTTTCAAAAAATGCGTCCTTACTTCCCAAAGAACCCTTAAATAAGGCTCCGAGTGCGCCGCTAACATTTGCACCCGAAGATGCGATCAACCCTGCACTTATGATCAGTGAGATAATTAATGCAATCACAACTGATAGTACCTGCGCTAAATAGCCAGCTTCCCGGCGCTCAATTTTAAAAATGGTCTTCCCTATCATCAGTTAGACTCCTGAATGCCAGCCATCAGAAGCCCAATTCTTTCTTTGTTTACTTCATCCACGTTGAAAACGCCCATTATTTTTCCTCTAAATATTACTGCGATCGTGTCGGAAATATTGAAGATTTCATCGAGGTCTTCAGAGATCAACAATATTCCAGCCCCTGCCTTTTGAAGCGCCACAAGACGCTGATAAACATATTCCATTGCTCCTACATCCAACCCGCGGGTTGGCGAACTTGCGATGACGCATTTTGGTTTTTGTGAAAATTCGCGCGCCAGAATGACCTTTTGCAGGTTTCCACCTGATAATGTCTTTGCCTTTTGTTGTGGTGATGATGCAGTTATGTCATAGTCATTAATTGCCTGATCTGCGAACTGATTAATCGCAAGCTGATTGAGCAATATGCCTTTACGGAATGGCGATTTGCGTTGTAACCCGGCGATGAGGTTTTCCTCGATGGAAAAATCCATCAGTAAACCTTCATGAATCCGGTCTTGCGGGATGCTGGCCAGCCCTTTGGCGCTAATCGCAGTGGGAGACAGATGTGTGATATCTTCTCCGTTTAGGATCACCTGTCCACTCTTGGGATGACCTACCCCTACGACAACATCGAAGAGTTCTTTCTGACCATTTCCGGCTACCCCAGCAAGTCCAACAATTTCGCCCATCCTTATTCTAAGATTAAAGCCGCATAAAGCTTCGGTTTTGTTTTCTTTTAATGCATGAACATTATCAATTTCTAGTATAGGCACTCCTGGGTCAAAAGTTTCCTTCTTCACCCGGAAACTGACATCTCTCCCTACCATCATTCGCGCTAGCTCTTCCCGACTCACTGCATTTGTATTGACCGTTCCTACCAATTTGCCTTTTCGTAAAACAGTCACTCGATCGGAAACACTCATAACTTCGTGGAGCTTATGGGTAATCAGGATGATCGAAAGCCCATCCTGAGTCATTTTCTTAAGAATTAAAAACAATTTTTGACTTTCCTGCGGTGTTAGTACGGCTGTAGGTTCATCAAGAATCAATAGTTCAACGCCAACATAAAGCGCTTTTAATATCTCGACCCACTGCTGCTGACCCACGGAGAGTTGAGAAATAATCTCGAAGGGATCAATTTCTACACCGTAGTTTTCACACAACATCATGATCTTTTTAGCCGCTGTTCGCAGATCCACCATCACCGATTTCATCTCGGTTCCAACGACAATGTTTTCAATGACGGTCATGGGTGGGGCCAACACAAAGTGTTGGTGAACCATACCAATCCCGGCCCGGATTGCATCGCGCGGTGAAGATAGGTTTAGTACTTTTCCATTAAAAATAATACTTCCCGCATCAGGTTTATAGAATCCGTACAGGCATTCTGCTAATGTTGTTTTTCCTGCCCCGTTTTCTCCAAGAAGGCAATGCACTTCCCCCTTGCGTACATCAAATGAAATGCTGTCATTGGCAATAATATGCGGAAAATTCTTCGTATGATGTTCAACCTTGAGAAGGGGTTGATGCCCCTCTAGCTGGAAATCCGTCATAAAATGATTCCTGGAGATTAGTATTTATAAATATGGGGTTTTGACAGTTTGACCTGGCAAAACCCCATTCCTTAGAAGATATCAGTCAGATTTTACTTCTGCATCGCTGATCTTTGGCTCAAGTTTGCCAGATTTGATATCTTGCCGGGTCTTTTCGACCAGGTCCAAGACATCTTTTGGGACAATCGATTCGAATGTGTGGAAAGGCGCAATATCGGATCCGCCATCTTTCATGAAGAAGTAGGTGGATTTATCGGTAGGAGCGCTATACGGTTTTCCATCAACAACGAATCCCCACCAGGCGTCAATCACATAATTAATATCAGCATCCCACAACGCCATAGTGCTGGAAACAACTGTATCCGGAGCTAACTCATTCTGGTCCATATAATGGCCAAAGGCAAAAACCTTCTTTTCCTTGCAGGCTTCAAATGGGCCAAAACGTTCAGCGTAGATAAAATCAGCGCCGGCGGCAATTTGGGCTAGAGCAGCTTCCTTTGCCTTGGCAGGATCGTACCAGCTTTCGATGTAGGCCATCTTAACTTTTATATTCGGGTTGACTGACTTGGCGCCCGCAATATACCCTTGAATTGGCATATTGACGTTCGGGTAAGGGAATCCAGCAACTGCGCCAATGGTATTCGACTTGGTCATTTTGCCAGCGATGATTCCGAGCAAGTACGCAGGTTCATGAACATACATATCAGCCCAGTACGCATTTTTACCCATTGGCTCATAACCAGAACCGCCACCGACAAAGGCGATTTCAGGATATTTTGCGGAGAGGTTCTTGATGGCATCAGGATAAACACTGTGCCCCCAGATAATTCCATACTCGCCACTGCTGGCAAGTTCGCGCATCACACGTTCTCCGTCAGGTGTCGCAATATTCTCCTGGAATGTGTATGTAATGTTCAAACCATGGGGTTTGGCAGCTTTTACACGTTCCATAGCCTGGAGCAGTACAGTATTACAAGGCTCTTCCTTAGGGGTAGTGGTGATAATGGCGATCTTTAAGTCCGTCGGCTGTTTCTTAGCTACTTCAGCAGGCTTCTGTTCGGCAGGTTTTTCGGGAGCTTGAGTGGGCGCCGGTGCAGGGGAACATGCAGAAAGTACCAACACGAGGACCATCAGCAACGCTGTGGTATACAAGATATATTTTTTCATAGCTATTCATTCTCCTTTTATTTGTTTGGATTATTTTGAACAACTTGATTTTGCTTGGTTTACCTTATTTCCTAACCAGTAGCGATCACCTCCTTGTATTAAGTATAGCACTTTGGTTTTCAAAAAGACAATAAATTATCTTTGATAAGTTCCGATTAATACCATAACTGAGTCGGAATTGGCAATAAGAATCCCAGTTGATAATTGTACAACAAATGCAATTTACATCTATACCGCCGCATTATTTCTCGTGGAGCAAACCCAATATGTGATAATAAGAGATGCTTAAATAATTTCCCATCGCGAACGAATATCCAAGCCTGCGCGATTGGCAACCGCCTTATACCGCTGCTGGATATCTTCTTTTATCGCTTCTTCGTCAAGAGTTAACACCTTTCTCCCTTTCATCACAATTTTGCCATCGATTACAACGGTATCCACATCGCTGCCATGTGCTGCATAAACGATGGTGGAAACCGGGTCAAATGCCGGGATCAAATGCGGTTTGTCCATATCAATTACAATAAAATCTGCCTTTTTCCCTGTTTCAATTGAACCAGTCTGATCAAAAATACCCATGGCTCTGGCGCCATTGACTGTTGCCATTTCCAGCACTGTTTCCGCGGGCACAGCGGTTGGGTCATTCTCTCGCAAATTCGCCAGGTAACTGACCAACCGCATATCACTGATCATGTCATACGTATTGTTACTCGGACC
>JBAWYZ010000082.1:0-9268 GCA_037143255.1 Leptolinea sp.
AAGTGGTTGGCAACTTATTGACCGCTGAAGACTACGGTATCTCTGTCTGCAAAACCAATACGGAACTTCTCGGCAAAATCAACAAGGCTCTTACTGCTGTAAAAGCCGCTGGCGTTATTGACCAACTTACAACTAAATGGATCAAAGGCACTGGAAAATAATCTCGCTTTCGGAATAAATGCCTAAAAAGAATGGCGCCCGATTGGACGCCATTCTTTTCATTCGTAAATCCCCTAAAAATTATTATCAAAACTTTGTTTGAAATACTCCAAAAACGAAACTCTTTATCCAGTGAAAAAATGGATAATTGCGAGTTGAACTAGTTTCCAACAACCCATAAGGAAACTTCGATATATATTATTATTTTCATTGGGACCAAAATGTAGATCGAAATCTTCTCTGTGTTCCCTATCAGGGAATTGAAGTCACAGTCTGTCCACTGAGATTTGGCAACCCACTTATTCCCCCAGTCATTTCGGTTACTTCAACCCGGTTTCGTTCCCCAACCGAAAAACGTAGGGACAAATTGCACGAGCCTATGAGTTTTTCGGGCTGAACTTTCCAATTCC
Source organism: Leptolinea sp. (assembly GCA_037143255.1). Lineage (GTDB taxonomy): Bacteria > Chloroflexota > Anaerolineae > Anaerolineales > Anaerolineaceae > Leptolinea. The sequence goes on from JBAWYZ010000082.1 coordinate 570, forward strand.
AGCATTCTGTCAAGTTCCCCAGCCTCAACAACGCATTTGAGATCCGACCTTAATACTGATTGTTCTGAATCTACAACAGCAAGGTCTAATTCGGTTTGAAAAGAACCAAGTATCCCCGTCGCAATGTTTAAGCAGCCGGATTTTCCCAATAATTCCCCAACCCGTCTCCCAATGTCTGGATTAGCTCCTTCACGAATAAGAGCTTCTCGTTGCAAACCTCCAGATTTCTCCAGAACTGGAGGGTAGTCAATTCGGCTTCCATAATCAGGTTCAGCCAGAAGAGCAATAAATCCCCCGGGACGAGTGACGCGTTTAAATTCCTCCAATAAGGATTCGGGAATCCTTGCCCATAGTAATAGAAAATGGCAGACCACTGCATCAAAATATCCATCTGGAAAGGGCATGCAACAGGCATCCGCACACGCCAGGAAGGATTTGGGAATGATTTCACCTGCAAATTGAACCATTTGTGGTTTGATGTCAATTCCGTACAACTTTGGATACTGCAATGCTTGAATGGAAGATAATATGGCGCCGGTTCCACAACCGGCTTCCAATATCTTGCTATTAGGCAGGATGCCCGATTTCTGGAAAAAGAGCTTTCGGGCTTCCAATGACCAGGTTGCCTGTTCCATGAAACGCCGGTGAAGATTAGTGGAAAGCTGCATCCTTGTTTATTTGCGGTTTTGCCACACTAATTCCCAAGTGTCTGTCAACAAATTCCCGATGACCTTATTGACACCTTGCGCGGGTAATACATCACCATCCGGTTCAACATACAGCCAAGCAGTGCCTGAACCTTTGGTGGGCAGCTCGTCTTTTTCCAATTCAAGCGTGAAAGGATTCATCGCTGTATACGGAACTGGTAAATCCCAGACGAGGTGAAAGCCCATCTGTATTGCTTGATTGCGAACAGTCATCAAGTCCTGTTTCAATCCCGCATGGTCGGCTGAAAGTGACAGGCTATGATTGTTCTCCATCGTTTTCTCCAACCGCTGGAGAATCTCTATTGCTTTCGCGCTGTTATTCTTTGAAATGGTGAAATGAACCGTCATGAACATATCTACTTTGGCGACATCGCGAATGGCTTCCCAGACTTGCGGAACATCCGGGTCAAGCACAATCATCACATGGTCTAACCCGCTTAGAAGGAGGGATTGCAAATAGTCTGGCTCGGCTAGACGATACCCATTAGTCAATAATCCGGTCACCTGTCCCTGGTTTTGGGTACAGGAAATTAATTCGCACAAATCTGGCCGCAATGTGGGTTCACCGCCGGTGAATACAATCTGTGGTATTCCGGCTTGCCATGCTTTAAGGAGGATAATCTTCCACTCTTCCGTTAGTAATTCCCGTTTTACCCGCTCTAACGGAGCTGTCGTTGCAGAATCGTCACAGGTTTTGTAAGTGATGGCACAATCTAGCCGATAAGGGGCGGAAATTTCAGAGGAATACGGATCAACGCGCTCAAAATCCAAAAATGTAACCGGGTCAATAGCCGGCGAATGGATAATGGTATGGATGCGTTCTTCAATATCCTGAGCATCCAGCAGCGCCTGAGCGGGATTGACACTGTATCTATTTGAAATAGCTCTGGCAGTTGTTTCGGCAGAATCGGATTTAACAATATGATATGCGATTTCGGCGGCTGTTTGATTTAAATGCAACACGGTTTTTGCATTAATTACCAAAATGCCGCTGCCGTCATTCTCTAATCGAAGCTGCAAACGGTAAGGCGGCTGAACCTCTGGTGGAGATTGGTATGGGAAAAAACCTGAAGGCAGTTGCTTCGGTTTGGGAAAGAACCGCTCGCGAATATTTGTTATTTGTTTCATATTCCCTCCAATGGATATTAGTAGGCGATTTCCTGCAAAATAGGTACTGGTTGGCTTTCCAATTGGTGAAGCGGACATCCTCCGCCGCATTCCTGCAGCAAGGAACAACCAGAACAACCATCCGGGACATTTTTTCTTTCGCGCAATGAAACGGATATATCGTGATTCCAAATTGAATCCCACGGGTCTTGCAAGATATTACCAAGCGGTTGATAGTAAGATTGGCACGGAAGCACGGCGCCATCTGGCTCAATACACATGTTATAACACGCTGCCGTACACCCTTTGATACCTAATTGCAGGGTGATAGGGTCAAAATGGCAGTATTGGGTGGGGGTGTACCAGATGAGTTTCTGGTGATTGGCTGTCGTTATATTGCGGGCATTGTTTAATAATTCAGGTAAAGCCGCTTCAGAAAGCCCGGTACCAACAGTTTCGCCACGGCCGGAATAAATTAGCGCATTTAAACCAACGGTCGGAACCTGCAGTTCGCCAAGCATTTTTAAAGTATCAACCATTGTGCCGGCATTGTCTTGCAACAGAGTGGTGTTCGTCATTACAAAAAGTCTAGAATCGACTGCATTTCGAATGCCTGCTATGGTTTGCTGCCAGGCGCCCGGGTGGCATACCAGCCGATCATGAATTGCTTCATCGGCAGATTCAAACGTAATCTGAACATGATCCAGACCAGCATCAACGATGGTTTTGAGGTAATCTTTATCAGCCAGTCGCCGGCCGTTGGAATTGAGGCCGGTGATCTGCCCTTGTGATTCAGCGAAACTGATCAATTCTGGTAAATCATTCCGCATAGTTGGTTCGCCGCCGGTAAAAATGATATGAGGAATACCCAAATCCCAACAGCGTTTGATCGCCTGTTTCCATTGGCCAGTCGTCATTTCAGGAAAACTTCGCGGCCGGGCATTGTAGCAGTGTGCGCAATTGTTATTGCACCGGTAGGTTAAGGCTAAATCCATGCGATAGGGAGCTGTTGGCCGGGCGCTAAAGGGTGAGTTGGCTTCTAAATCCAGATCACAAATTGGACAAGTATCGTTAGGGTGCAGTAAAGCGCGCAGTGTTGGAAGAAAAATAGAATAATCTTCCTTGGCCTGTTTTGCCGGTATTTGATAAACCTGAGCAAGGCGGGAAACTGCTTCAAGTTCCTTCTTCTCGCTCAAGAAAAGAAAGGCCATAAATGTCGCGGATGGATTCAAGTGATAAATCTGTGCTGCATTTACCAGCAGAGTTCCAGTTCCATCAGGATCGATTCGCAGATGAATTCGGCATTTTTCTTCAGACGAGTTGCGGTCAAATTTATAGATGCCAGATGAAATCGGTATCGCAAACCGTTTCACCCCGTTGAAAAGCCCGCTGGTTTGCTGGAGCACCGAATACCAATTCACACGAAATACGCTTTCGAATTACCGTCCACCACCGGCACATGCACAGGCGCAACCGGCACAGGCGCAAGCACAGGCACAACTGCTACCGCCTCCGCCACTTCCGGATCGCGATGTTGATGGCGGGGGTGGCGGGTTCGTCTTATTCGTCACTCCGCTGGTGAAGGCTGTCAGGTCGCCGACTATATTGGTTGAGAAATTTTGAATCCCGCCCACCATAGATGCAGCAAAATCGGCGCCTGGCAAGGAGGGTAGTGAAAAACTACCACCGCTGCCCGAACCGCTGGATGAAGGCATGGCATCCGCCCCTTTGAAAGAACCGCCACTGCTGCTGGATGAATACGTCGGGTCATACCGTCCCCACCAGGATGGAGCAAATACCGGACCGGAATGAAATACATCTTTGGTACGGTCGTTGAATTTATCATCCAGCATGGTCCAATCCATGTACTGGTCGAATTTCTCCATTTTTACGTCTGGCGTTGCCGCCGACTCAACCTGAGTCCATGCCCGATCCATAATATCCTTGTAATAGGCAACCGTATCTTTGCGGCTGAACCCTTTCATCTTTTCGCCAACATCTTTGACCAAACTAATAATCATAGTTTGCAGGTCACGCTTACGTTCGGCAGAAACAGTATTCTGAAAGGCTTTTAAGAAGCCGGTCTCATACAATAACAACCCCTCGGGTAGCGGTGAAACTTCAGTAATTGCGAGCGGATCTTTTTTAACGACTGAGGCTGCATTTTTCTTAATCAGAGCGAACAACACCATGGTGAGTACCCGATCGATGGGTTGTTCCATCAGAATGGCAGCTTCAACGGCTGTAAGTCCGCGTTTGATGCCGTGTCCTTCAATAGCGATTTTTGGAGGCAGATATTGCAATTTACGTTTTCTTGCAGCCCAGATGGCCTGATAAATTCCCCATAAGAAGGACCCCAGGAAAGTGAGAACCACACCAGCGCAACAAATCTCTTCAAATCCAAAGGTGATTGGAGGTGTAGTAACGATTGAATCTTTTGGGATTAGATTTGCCGGAAAGCTGGCGCCGAATGTATATTGTGTAAAAGCATTCGCCTGCGCGGTTTTCCACCGGTAAAACACCCGCCCTTCCGAATCGAAACCGGATTCGGGGTCAGTTGCTCCTGGCCAGCCACCCCGAACAGAATGGTAGCGTGGTTCATCTGGTTTAATGCCGACAGGTAAAAATAAGGTTACGGTGTAATTGGTAGTACCCGTGACATACTGAGAGCCAAACCAGTTGGGAGAAAATTCAAGGCTGGCGTAATTTTCAACACCTTCGGCAGTTGACGGGTAAAAGACTCTTTGAATATTATTAATGCGGACATGCACTGTTCCTGTTTTGCCAGGTGGAATCGCCCGCGCACCCAACCCCAGAGCGACACCGGGTTTCGTATATTCCGAGGCCTGAATATCACTGATCCGGGTTCCGTCAATTTCTGCGCTGACATTGCTCAGCGAATACGCATCATTAGGAACACCGATATCCACAAAATCAATTGGATCAGCGCTGGGGCTGTTGGTAAACTGGATCTGGTAATCAATGGACGAAGTGCCATCCGGGTTCCCATAGACACTAACATCAACTCGATCCACCTGGAACAAGTAAGTCTGCGCAAAGGCAGATGTCGCTGTTGACATTAGAATAAATAACGAAAGCGTGATACTCAACCAACGAAATCTGGACATAGGAATCCTCCCCGGTGAATGCTTATGATAAATTTACCACTTAGGTTCTTCAGTCAATTGGTAGGTAGTTTTGCAAAATGGGCAGGTAACTACCGGAGCGCCGGCCACGAGGGTGATGTTTTCTGTGCTTAAAACCCCGCCGCAGGATTTGCATTTTAAGGTGTCAAGACCTACATTGCCTGGAAGGTCGATTTTTACTATGACATTTTGGTCAGTTCCAACAGCGGGCTTTCTAGCTGCCCAAAAGATTAATCCAAAACCGATCAAAACGCTGATCGCGCCAACAACAAGCCAACCAATCTGACCATTTGGGCTGAAAGTTGCATAGATAAACAGAACACCGAAGAAAATCAAGATTGCTGCGGAAATATATGCGATAATTTTGATTGCGTTCATTGTCACCTCCGGATAAGATAAGTGTATCATAATCAGAAAGAGAATATATATGGAACCTATCACTTGTGTGTCAAATCACCTGGTCAAATCGGAAGACTTAAATCATCACGGAACTTTATATGCGGGAAGAAGCGCCGAATGGTTTGTGGAAGCCGGTTTCATCGCTGCGGCACGATTACTACCTCCGAATAGCATTGTATGTTTGAAAATTCATGGGATGACTTTTACCCGTCCAGTGCGCTGCGGAGAAATCGCAACCTATAGCAGTAAAATAATTTACACAGGAAAAACTTCATTAGTTGCATTTGTAGAAATGTTCGCTAAAGATGAACTGGTGGTAAAAGGTTTGATCACTTTTATTCATGTTGATGAAAACTCAATACCGATGGAACATGGAATTACAATCGTTCCGGTTACGGATGTAGATAAGAAATTGCAAGAAACTGCTATTTCAGAAACGCGAAAAAAATAGAAAGGGAATCTATCATGGAAGATTCGCGCCAAAAGTTCGAAGCCCTCAAAGCTGATATCAACCTGCATAATTACCGTTATCACGTCCTCGATCATCCAATTATAAGTGATGGGGAATTTGATCGCTTAATAGTTGAGCTGCGCCAGATTGAATCAGACAATCCGCAATGGATTACCCCTGATTCACCCAGTCAGCGTGCCGGAGCGGCAGTTAGTGCAAAGTTCTCAAAATTACCGCATCCGCATCCAATTCTAAGTTTGGCGAACGCCTTCGGAACGGATGAGATCAGAGCATGGATTGAACGAATTGCACGGATTGATGAGCGGGTATTACTTTCAGATTTTGTTGTGGAGCCAAAAATTGATGGTCTGACGGTTGTTCTGCATTATGAAAACGGTATTTTAGTCAGGGGGGCTACTCGGGGTGATGGCGAAATTGGGGAGGAAATCACATCAAATTTACGAACTATCCGTTCACTTCCATTGAAAATTCCCGTTTCGGCGGATGGGCCAACACCACCCCACCGGCTGGTAGTTCGTGGCGAAGTTTTTATTTATTTAAAAGATTTTGAAACCTTGAATCTGCGTCTGCAAGAGGCCGGAGAGAAGACCTATCAAAACCCTCGGAATACGGCCGCCGGTTCTTTACGTCAATTGGACCCCAGCTTGACAGCGAAACGTCCGCTAGCTTTATTAACCTATGCCATCGTGGATTCAGATGGTGAAGTTCCAGCTAAACAATGGGACGTCCTGCAATACCTGAAGGCGTTGGGGTTTCCAGTTTCAACACAGGCGGAGTTTTGTCCAGATTTGGATTGTGTCATTAAATCCTGCGAAGAACGAGCAGAAACCCGCGATACTTTAACTTATGAAGTGGATGGAGCGGTTATCAAGATAAATGATTTGAGGCTGGCCGATTCACTTGGTATAGTCGGGAAAGATCCGCGCGGCGCCATGGCTTTCAAATTTCCGGCCCGCGAAATGACCACCCGGTTGAATGATATCGGGGTGAATGTTGGCCGAACTGGTGTTTTGACTCCTTATGCCATACTGGAACCAGTGGAAATTGGCGGGGTGGTTGTAAAACAAGCCACCTTGCACAACTTTGACTACATCGCAGAAAAAGATATCCGCGTGGGTGATAGGGTACTTCTGAAACGAGCTGGTGATGTGATCCCCTATGTTATTGGGCCTATGTTAGATATCCGTTCTGGAAAAGAACAAACTTATCTGCCGCCAGAGAAGTGCCCAACGTGTAAAGAACCGGTGGAGCATCTGGAACGCGAGGTGGCCTGGTACTGTGTTAATGCGGCTTGTCCTGCACAATTGCTGCGAAATATTGAACACTTCGTTTCCCGAGAAGCGATGGATATTGCCGGATGCGGTATCAAGATTGTAGAACTTTTAATTAATGCAAATTTGGTAAAGGATGCTGCAGATCTATATGGTCTGCAGTACGATGCTTTACTGGAACTGGAAGGTTTCGCGGGTAAGAAGGCTGATAACCTGCTGGAATCCATTCAGGTTTCTAAATCGCAGCCATTACACCGGTTGATTACTGGCATAGGAATTCGCGGAGTGGGTGAGGTAATGGCAGGTGACCTGGCCAAGAAATTCATCGATCTTGATGCTCTGGGGAAAGCAAGCACAGAAGATTTGATGAAGATCGAAGGAGTTGGCCCCAATATCGCACTGGCTATTGTTGATTGGTATTCCAGACCGGCAAATTTGAAATTAATCCTAAAATTCAAATCGTTCGGTGTTTGGCCGCAATCTGATAATAGTCTTATGGAAGATTCAATACCGAAGCCGTTTGCGAATATGACTTTTGTCATAACGGGAACTTTGCCAACTTTTTCGCGAGATAACGCCAAAGACTATGTCCAATCCCGCGGCGGGAAAGTGACAGACAGCGTTAGCAAGAAGACCAGTTATCTAATTCTTGGCGAAGAACCAGGGTCAAAATATGATAAAGCCAGAGAATTGGGAGTTCCTATATTGAACGAAGAAAACCTGCGAAAATTGGGCGGAGATTTCGGAATATGAACCAAATTATCCTGGCTCCTGGTCGTGAAAAATCAGTCTTGCAGCGACACCCGTGGATTTTTTCAGGCGCAGTTGAAACCGTTACCGGCTCTCCACAATCCGGGGAAACAGTGGATGTGATCTCATCCAAAGGGGAATGGTTGTGTTCAGCTGCATATAGTCCAGTGTCACAAATACGAGCACGAATCTGGTCATGGAATAAAGAAGAGACTATCGATGAGGAATTTTTTGAAAGACAAATTATTAAAAGCATTGAACGGCGCGAGAAATTAGGATTGTTCAACCAAAGCGATGCTATCCGCCTTGTACATGGCGAATCAGATGGATTACCTGGATTAGTAGCGGATTGTTACGGCGATACGATTGTCTTGCAAATCCTTTCTGCTGGTATGGAGCGTTGGAAAATCCAAGCTGCGCAGATTATCCAATCCAGGCAGCAAGCAAAACGGGTGATTGAACGCTCAGACGTGGAAGTTAGGAAATTAGAAGGGTTGCCGGAATCCACTGGAATGATGTTTGGTGACCGCCCTAGCGGTGAGATCACTATTAATGAGAATGGATTGCGCTTTCTGGTGGATGTGCTGCAAGGACAAAAAACCGGTTTCTACCTGGATCAGCGGGAAAATCGAAAGCTGGCCGGCACCCTTTTACACGGAAAGAGGGCGCTGAATTGTTTTAGTTATACCGGGGGATTTACCATACACGCTTTGGCCAGCGGAGCGGAGGAAGTTATTTCAATTGATAGTTCCAATGAGGCACTTGAAACCGGACGGAGAAATCTACAGCTGAACGATCTGGCAGTACATCGGGCAACCTGGCTTGATGCGGATGTGTTTCAAGCGCT
>JBAWYZ010000083.1:0-9150 GCA_037143255.1 Leptolinea sp.
CTCCAGTACCAGGGTTGGATTGGTCGCCGGTAAGCACGGTTTTTACCGGCTTAATATTTGCTTACATTATCTTTCGATATAAGTTTCTTGATCTGGTTCCGGTTGCCCGAGCCGCACTGGTTGAACAAATGCAAGACGGAATGATCGTTCTGGATGACCAGCAGCGCATCATTGATATCAATCCGAGCGCCAGAAATATGCTTCCTGGCGGGCTTTCTATTAAAATCGGCTCCTCTCTGACAGAAGCAGTCCCAGATTTGAATTTTCCTTCTCAAAGAAAAGGCATTGCTAATACCCAAACGCTAGCGCTCGGTACATCAGGCGAAAAATCCAGGTTTATTGATGTTCGTTTTTCTATTATTCGCGGCAAAACGGCGGGAGTAAATTGCAGCCTTTTGTTATTTCGAGATATCACAAAACGGAAAAATGCTGAAATTGAATTACACCAGGCAAACAAAGAATTGGGAATTCGTCTTGAAGAAATTCAAATATTGCAGAATAAATTGCGTGAAGAAAGTATTCGCGATCCGCTAACCGGTTTGTACAACCGCCGTTATCTGGAAGATGCACTGGAACGCGAATTTGCGCGGGCTGTGCGGGATAAATATTCCGTTGGCATCATCATGTTGGATATTGATCTTTTTAAAAAGATCAACGATTCCTACGGGCACATCGTTGGTGATGTGGTTTTACAAAAACTGGCCAAAATACTGGACAAGAGTTTTCGACTGGAAGATATTGTTTGCAGATACGGTGGGGAAGAGTTCCTGATTGTTATGCCAGAAACCTCGGAACCAAAAGCTATTGAGAGAATTGAAGGATTTCGCATTGCGTTGGAACAAACAGTAATGGAAATTAATGAATATCAAATTCAAATCACAATATCCGCCGGGGTGGCAATGTTCCCTGCTGGTGGATCGTCCATAAAGGAAATCATCCATTGCGCAGACCAGGCGATGTATAAGGCTAAAGCCGCCGGACGCAACCAGGTGATTGCGGCAACTCCAATCGTTTGATAAGATTACAAACTATTCCTGTGTGCTTCAAAAGCATTTCCCTTTTTACGCTTTTTATTCTGATTCATTTGGAACAATAAAAATCAGGCTTACTTTCATGCACTACTATATTACAGCTTCCTAAATTCCCATCATAAAAATTCGGGCTGGTCTAAAACCAGCCCGAATTCTGTTCAGGCAAGAACTTGCTGTTGGGTGATACAGTGGATATTTCCACCACCCAGTAAAATTTCTTTCGCCGGAACCCCAATTACTTTTCGCTCCGGCAACAATTTCTGAAGCAATTCTAGCGCCTGCGCATCATGCGAATCGCCAAATGTTGGTACAACCGCGCCCGCATTGCAGAAATAAAAGTTGACATAACTGGCTGCCATACGGTTGCCTTCATCCCGCGGCAAAGTGCCTTCAATCGCATCTACCTCTTCCGATTCTTCTCTGGTGATTAAAATCGGGTTTGGCTGATGAATTTTATGAACCCTGAGTTTTCGACCGCGCGCATCTACTGCCAATGACAATATTTCAAAAGCATCTTTCGATATAGCGTATTGCGGATCGTTCACGTTATCTGTCCAATTAAGCAACACTTCGCCTGGCCGCAGAAAACAGGCAATATTATCAACATGCCCATTGGTCTCATCGTTGTAAATACCTTTATTCAGCCAGATAATGGTGGTGACATTCAGATAATCCCTTAATATCTTTTCGATCTCTTCTTTTGAAAGATCCGGGTTACGATTTTCGTTTAGCAGGCATTCTTCAGTTGTCATCAAAGTGCCTTCGCCATCTACATGAATTGAACCGCCTTCTAAAACGATGGGAGCCTTGTAGCGACCTGCTTTTTCGATCTCCAGCACTTTGCGCGCTACCATATCATCCAGGTCCCATGGGAAGTACAACCCGCCGGTAAGCCCGCCCCAAGCATTAAACTCCCAATCGATTCCGCGAACTTCACCTTTACCATCTTTAACAAAAGTCGGCCCACAATCCCGAATCCAAGAATCGTTGTTGGAAATCTCTACAACACGGATATGGTCAGGCAGCATACTTCGGGCATTTGAATACTGAGATTGATTAACCCCAACCGTGACCGGTTCAAAACGAGCTATTGCTTCTGCAACCGAAGTAAATGCTTTTTGAGCAGGTTTGGCGCCCAGTCGCCAATTATCCGTCCGTTGCGGCCACAATAACCAGGCTCCAGCATGCGGTTCAAACTCTCCTGGCATTCGGAAACCGTCTTCGCATGGGGTACTTTCAAACGTATGCGACATTTCAGGCCACCTGGGTTGCTTTCTTTTTCTTACCTAAACTTAGAAGAATGATCTCCCCGACAAGTATGGTCAGGAACATACCGATCAGCACCGGGAGCGTATCTGGGGATGCTTCCTGGCCGGGAACCCACAGGAAGAAAACAATCGCTTGAACAATAAATATTTCACAAACAACACCTGCAATCAAAGCAAATAAATCACCACCGGCCATTTTATACGGTCTCATGGTAGAAGCATCTTTTTTGCGAAGGACAATAAATGCTGGGAAAAGGAGCAGATACGGCAGGAAGAAAATGATAGAACTGAACTTGAAGAGCGTCCAGAAAAGGTCCTCTGCCGAACCAGCCATAAAACCGTAAAGGATGATAACTACAGTCGAAACGACACCAGTGATAATATAAGCGCCGACAGGTGTTTTATTCACAGGGTCTAACTTGCCAAAAACAGCCGGCAAATCACCTTCTTCAGCTGCCTGGGCAGCTGTGCGGTTGGCTCCCATCGTCCATGTAACCATATTGGCAAGGAAGGTGTACAACGCCCCAACACCTAAAATAGTTACAAAAATTCCGCCCACTCCACTATCACCTAAGATAGCTTTCAGCGTATCAATAATTCCCGAGATCAAGCCTAATTGGTCAATCGGCAGAGCCAGTAGGATCCCCGTTGCAGAGAGTAAATAGAAAAACGAAATCAGCAATCCGGCTGTAATAATAGCAATAGGGATATCTTTTTTCGGATTTTGCATCTCATCACCAGCGCCGGACATCAATTCAAAACCCATAAAATTGTACAAAATGACCGGAAGGAATGCCAAACCGGCATCCCACGAAGGCATCATGGCCGGTAGACTAAGATCATTGGCCACACCGTTTCTTGAAGCGACCACAATACCACCGATGCCCAAAACCAGCATGAGAATCACTTTGATGGCCGCACCAATATTGGGAACCCATTTTCCGGTTTCCAGTGTGATGCAGCCAATCCAAACGGTGATCCAGGTCATTACAATTCCGATGGCAATTTGCAGCCATAAGCTCATATCTGGGTAAAACATTTGAGAAAACATACCGGCAAAAAGAATATAAACTGACGGCATCCACAACGCTACATTAATCCAGTAATACCAGGTAGAACGAGCAGCCCATTTATCTCCAAAAGCATGTTTGATCCAGATGTAAATACCGCCTTCTTCTGGATATGTGGATCCTAGTTCAGCCGTTATTAACCCGTAGGGGATGAAGAACAGGACCAACGTAATAATCCACCAGGTGATAGAAGATGCCCCAATGGAGGCTGAGGCAGCTAATGTATCGACCACCATAATGGCACAAACCGTAAAAAGGGTCATATCAAATATTCTTAGCGCTTTTTTAAAACCGGTCTTGGTTGAAGTAATTTGAGTAGACATTTTTCTCTCCCTATCTTGATTTACTTAGAAATTCTTCCACCATCCCCTGATGGAAGGCTTTTAATTGGTCGGATGGACGCTTTATGCGTGGATAAACAAAGTAGGCCAACAGACCTTTTTCAGTATGCAACCGGTTCTCCGCCTGATCAAAAACAATTGACCGCGGATGGTCGATGACAGCATCAGTCACTTCTACATTCCGGGAAGCTGGCAAACAGTGCATAAATTTACATTCAGAAGGGGCTTTATTAAATAGCGCTTCGCTTACTTGATACTCAGGCATGAAAGCTGCTCGTCGCTCCGGTATCTGATCTTCCTGGCCAACCCACCACCAAAGGTCAGTATAAATAAAATCTGCCTGCTTCACCGCTGCGATCGGGTCATCAGTGATTGTGAGTTTACTGCCTGTTTTTTGACAGTTTTCCAACGCCCATTTTTGCCATTCAGGCAGCGCCTGGTATTTTTTGGGAGCGGCATGGGTAAAATTAATACCCAATCGAGTGCAGATCAGCATAATTGACGAAAGAACATTGGTGGCATCACCGATAAATGTTACGTTCAAGTCCTCAAGTTTTTTTCCGGCGGGCATATGTTCCATCATTGTGAACACATCACATACTACCTGGGTGGGGTGGTTGTAATCGGTGAGACCGTTAAAGACCGGCACTTCGGCGTGCCTGGCAAGTTCGGTCACGGTGTCATGTTTGAGTGCACGACAGAAGACTGCGTCGCACATACGCGAGAGGACTTTGGCTGTGTCATACATTGATTCCCGCACGCCGAGGTGAATTTCACCAGGCTTGAGATAGAGCGCGTGCCCGCCCAACTCGGTCATGGCGACCTCGAAAGAGACGCGAGTACGGGTGGATGGTTCCTCGAAGATCATCGCCAGCGATGCACCTTCGAGCAGTTTGGGGGTGCAGCCTTGTTTGTCGGCGGCTTTGATCTTACGGGTCAGTTCGATGATGTCAAGCAGCTCCTTTTTAGTAAAATCTTGTGTATCAATAAAGTGTCGCAAAGTCATAATATTTTCGCTCCTTTAATCCAAAATTATTATTTGGCCTAGAGACCAAAATCTTCCTTTTTAGGCATCCATTCATCTATGTTTCTTAATATACGTGGGACCAACGCATAACCTTTGACAAGTACACCGGAAATCGAAGTGATCCCATGGCGTAGGAACTCGCGCATTTCATCGTTGCTTTTAAAGCGGGCTTCAATAGACATCTCCCGCGATTCCAGTCCAAAAGCCAAATAGGTTACCTCTGGTATGCTGAGAAGAGCCTGCACAATTTCATTTTCCTGATTCGGTTCTGCATCCAAAAAAACATCTACGGTGGTTACGTAACCGAATGCCAGTGGATTTACAACCGCGGCTGGCCGAAAAACATTTTCCGAAATTAATTTTTCAATCCGCTTGCGAATAGTTCGCTCGTTAGCATTCAATTCCCGGGCAATCTCAGATGAGGACTTCCGCACATTGGTGTGCAATTCTTGAATAATTTGGTAATCCAGAATATCAAAACCTGATTTGATCGGCATTTATAATTCCGTTTCGGTATTTATTAGTTCCGTATATAGCGTTAGTATACTGCTATTCGGTATCATATACAAGTGACAATAATAATCAGAATCGTATGACATTTTAGGGGATGATTGACAAGCTGGCGCTTAATGAGTTTAAATCGCCTGATTTCGCAAAAAATCTGATTCTCGGCATCGAGAACTACAAAAAGCTATTCTTCCGAATCTACTGATTTCTTGCCCCAAACGGCTTGAATAGCTTTTGGCTGGTACCCCGCCATAATGAAACAAAAAGCTTTGAGGGCGATTGTTCAAACGTGCAGCGCCAGCCGCAACAGATTGACCTCGCCGAAAAATTAACTAAGCGCAAAATCAACCGCGGCCAAGGCATGGATGCGGGTTGTGGGAAACAATGGCAAGTGAAAATCGGGTGGTGTTACCAGCATTTCAATTTCAGTACAACCCAGTATAACCCCCTGAACGCCTTCATTTTCCAACTGTTGTAATACTTGCAAATAAGCTTCCTTCGATTCCGGGCGCACAATCCCCAGACAAAGTTCCTCAAAAATGACGCGATCAATCATTTCACGGTCCTGAATTCCAGGGACGACAACTTGCAATCCATGTTTCTCTGCCAGGCGTAGGCGGTAGAAATCCTCTTCCATGGTAAAACGGGTTCCCAGCAGACCGATCTTTTGAATACCAGATGCTTTGACGGCGGCCGCTGTGGCATCTGCAATATGCAAAACCGGCAGTCCGCATCCGGCTTCTACCTGATCGGCTACTTTGTGCATGGTGTTGGTACAAATTACTATAAAATCAGCCCCAGCCAACAGTAAATTTTTGGCATGATCCGTGAGAGTTGCACTTATAAGAGCCCAGCGCTTTTCCCTCATCAATACTTCAATTTCAGCAAAATCAACAGAAGTGAGTAGAATTTTTGCAGAATGTAATCCCCCCAACCGGGAAGCTATTTCTTCATTGATGATTTGATAGTAATGCGTGGTTGACTGCCAGGACATTCCACCTAATAGACCGATTGTTTTCATGGTCTAATTATAGTACACTCGACCACTCATCGCCTAAGGCTCAACAGCAAGTACTTTCAGCCTATGATGAGTAATCTTTCAGTTGCCTGGCGCGGCGTGGATGACGCAGCCGGCTAAGCGCCTTGCCTTCAATTTGCCGGATGCGCTCACGAGTAAGGCCAAACTTCTTGCCCACTTCTTCCAGCGTATAAGTCCGGCCGTTATCCAGCCCAAAGCGCAGACGTAAAATGCGCGCTTCTCGCGGCGGAAGTGTGGCCAATACTTCTTCTATCTTCTCGCGCAGCAAATTAGTGTACGCTGACTGCATGGGTGTGGGCGTGATTTCATCTTCAACAAACATGCCCAATTCAGAATCATCTTCCTCACTGATAGGACTCTCCAGCGAAAGCGGCAGCCAGGAGACTTGCAGCATCCAATCCACTTTATCGGAGCTGACCCCCATTTGTTCCCCCAGCTCTATAGTTGTGGGATCACGTCCTAATTTCTGTTCCAGTTCATGAGTCAATTTGTATAACTGCCGGATGCGGTCTACCATATGCACCGGCACGCGGATGGTGCGTCCCTGATCGGCAATCGACCGGGAGATGGTTTGCCGGATCCACCAGGTGGCGTACGTTGAAAATCGAAAACCACGCTGATATTCAAACTTCTCAACAGCTTTCATTAATCCCAGATTGCCTTCTTGAATCAGATCCAGGAAAGGGACCCCCCGGCTCAGGTACCGCTTGGCAATGGAGACTACCAGACGAGTATTTGCCTTGATGAGATGATCGCGAGCCTGCAGCCCGTCTTCAACGGTGAGTTCCATTTCTTCGCGCAATTCCGGAGTGCCGCTGTCAGAAAAGGCTTGCAATTTCTTTCCGGCGGACAGGCCGGCTTCAATGCGTTGCGCCAGATTTAATTCCTCTTTTATTTTGAGGAGAGGAACCCGCGCCATTTCCTTCAAATATAGACCGATTGTGTCTTGACTGGAAAGAGGCGCCAAATCTGATTGATAAGGATCAAAATCCGAATCACTTAGATAATCCCCCCCGTCAGAATTATCAGCCTCGCCATCCAGAAATTCAACCCCGCGATGGCGCAACGCCGTCATCACGGCTTCCAACCGCTCTGCATCAGCCGACACTTCTGGGTAGGCTTCCATCAAATCTTCCGTTGTCAAATAACCCTGAATATCCGCTTTTTCCAGCAGCATACCGAGTACCTGACTTTTCTTTCGTCGTCTTGCTGGATTTGCCATGCCCTTCCCTCCTTGTTATGGCTGCAACGGGTTACTGATCAGTCCGTACTATTTCGGACCGATGTTCGCACGTCTGATGATTGAGATTTTCTCCGCAAATGGTACACAGGCCTTTACAATCTTCCCGGCAGATCATTTTGATTGGGATTTCTATCAACAAATACTCCCGTAAAAGCGGTTGCAAATCGATATCGGCATCCTCAGGTACAATGAGGTTGGTTTCAGCGACTGAATTTGCATGAAACGCAAATAATTCACTGATGTCTGTTTTCAGTGGTAAATCAAACTCATCCAGACAACGGACACACTCGGCCGCAATGCTGGATGAAAAATCAGCTTGAACGAGAATTCCTTTGGGCATGCGAGTCAATTTCACTTTGCCGCTTAACTTTTGCAAATTCAAATCACTCCCCAGACTTATGGCCGGAAGATCGATATCGATCTCACGGCTAGTGCTGATCGAAGTATTGATCAGAAAGCCAACATTGATCTTAAGAGGAAAGCGGTCGTGTGACAAAGGATATTCCAAAGGAGTATGTTTAATATATACGAAATTATAGCACGTAGATTCTTAAAGTCAACAGGTAATTAATACGAATCTTAAGATTGGTGGAGCAAATATGCGGTTATTGATTGCAAGTAGCAACAAAGGCAAACTAATTGAAATCATGGAACTACTCCAGGATGTGCAGGTGGAGGCCGTTTTACCGGCAGATATTGGGTTGACACTGGAGGTAGAGGAAGATGGCGCGACCTATGCAGAAAACGCGGCCAAAAAAGCGCTGGCGTATTGCACGGCCAGTGGACTGGTCACCCTGGCCGATGATTCGGGGCTGGAAGTGGCTGCTCTGGGTGGCAAACCGGGGCTGCATTCCGCCCGCTTTTCCGGCAAACCCGCCGCCACCGATGCCGACCGCCGGCAATATCTGCTATCGAGGCTGGCCGGGCATGCCCGTCCATGGCCGGCAGTTTTTCGCAGTACTGTGGCCATTGCTTTGCCAGACGGGGAAATTTTCACAATGGAAGGCGAATGCCGCGGTGAAATCATCCCCGAAGAACGGGGATCGGGCGGTTTTGGGTACGACCCGATCTTTCTGGTGAAAGGACTGGGTAGAACCATGGCGGAATTGACCTTGGAAGAGAAGAATCGCCTCAGCCACCGCGCCCGCGCCATTTTGACCGCCCGTCCGGTGCTGATGGGGCTGGCGCAAAGAATGAAATAATGCAAGTTAGGTCCCTAACAAACCTGTTTTCCTAAATTCTCTCCAACAAACTTCCTCTAAATCTCCTCGCTTTGGAGATTTGGCGTAGGGCAGGTGAGGGCTGGTCTTGGCATCATAATTCACCTGTAAATTATGAAAAGCGTTATGGGAATATGGATTGAAAACACCCCCATCCCGGCCTTCCCCCATTTCGAAAGGCGGAAATGGACTTCGAGGTGACTTTGATTCGTTTGGATTCTGAATTGGTAAAAACTTCCACCACAAAAACCTCCTCTAAATCTCCGCTTTTTGGAGATTTGGGGGAGGAAGGAGGGGGTTGGTTTTTAGGCCTTAATGTACTTGTTAATAGTGAAAGAGATTTAGATTAAAAACACCCCCATCCCGGCCTTCCCCCATTTCGAAAGGCGGAAATGGACTTCGAG
>JBAWYZ010000084.1:0-9094 GCA_037143255.1 Leptolinea sp.
CCAACATGGCAATAACGCCTGCAACACCGATGACAACACCGAGAATAGTCAACCCGGAGCGAAGTTTGTTAGCGCTCAATGTCTCGAGCGCTTCAAGGAATGCCTGTAAAATGTTCATTGGTTCTCCACAATCAAACCATCCTTAACGCGAATGATTCGCTGGGTTTGATCGCCTATTCCTGGATCGTGAGTAACGATGATGACTGTTGCTCCGCTCCGGTTTAGATTCAGCAATAAATCCATAATTTCTTTACCTGATTTCGAATCCAGGTTGCCGGTAGGTTCATCGGCCATAATGATGGCCGGATTATTCACCAAAGCCCGGGCAATCGCCACTCGTTGCTGTTGGCCGCCGGAAAATTCAAAGGGTTTGTGGTGAATACGGTTACCCAGTCCAACCCGTTCCAGAGCGGTTTTTGCAATTTCCGACCTACCGGTATTAATCCCGGCATACCGTAAAGGGAGTTCCACATTTGCCAGGGCAGTCGACCGGGTGAGCAAATTGAAACTTTGGAAAATGAAACCTACCTTGCGGTTACGAATTATTGCAAGTTGGTCATCTTTTAAATCAGAGACTTTTTCATCATCCAGAAAATATTCTCCACCCGTAGGTCGGTCTAAACACCCTAGAATATTCATCAGAGTGGATTTCCCTGAACCGGATGGTCCCATAATGGCGACCATTTCACCGCGGTCAACTGTCACGGAAACGCCGTTAAGCGCTCGAACTTCCATTTCACCCATCTGGTATATTTTGGTAACTTCATTGGTATAAATAACATGGTCTGTCATAGGTTTACCTGATTTACCCGCCACCGCCACCAGGCCGTCCCATCCCCGGAGGGCCAAAGTTAGCGCTGGCAGGTGGGTTCAGGATAATGAGATCGCCTTCTTTGACCTCACCAGAGACTAATTCACTGGTGGTATCTGAACTGGCGCCGATAGTGACATTGACAGGCGTCGCGACTTTGTCTTTCAAAGTATAAATAATCCGTTTCCCATCTTTCAAACGCACAGAACGGTTCTGAATAATTAGGATATTATCCAATTGGTTGACAACAATGTTCACTGCGGCTGTCATACCTGGTTTAACATTTTCATCGGGATCAAGAATTTCGACCGTTACCATAAAATTCACCACGCCGGTTACGGTTGTTCCAACCTTGCCCACATCTGTTACTTTTGCTTTGTATTCTTTACCTGGAATAGCGTCAAAAGTTAGGGTGGCATTTTGATCGATGGCAATCCGGTTGATATCTACTTCTGTTACTTGGATATCAGCATACATATGCGATAGATCATCGACCCGAAAGCCCAGACTAGCAGGAGTAACCTGATCGCCTACTTTTGAATTGGCTGTAGTTACGTTTCCAGCAAATGGGGATTCGAGGTATGCTAATTTGAGGGTGGCTTCAGTAGCAGCTACTCTGGCCCGGGCTGCGGCGATGTCTTCAGGGTCTGGGCCATCTTTCAGACGGTCATATTCCCGTTGGGTATCTTTTACCTTTGCTTCAGCAAGAGCGTAATTGGCTTCAATCTCAGCCTGATCCAATACATCAGGATAGCTTTTTGCATAATTGTAATTGGCGTACGCGGTATCCCGTTTTTGGCGGGCGGCTGAATATTTAGAAACAGCAGCAGCGCGGATCGGATCATCTTCTTGCTTATACTGCGTACCGAGATAATCCGGTTCTGCATCATCCAGCGCCTGCTTGGTTAGTATATAGTTTGCATAAGCCGTGTCAATCGTGCTCTGATCGGCTTTTGTGAATTTTTTGCTCTCAAGTTTGTCTTTGGCATCATCCAATGCTTTTTGAGCAAGAGCCAGAGCTTGTTCTGCTTGAGAGTTTACCAAATTGGATTTTTCCAGATTATCAAGATTGCGCTTGGCGGTTACCAGGTCAGCCTGTGCCAGAATAATTTGCTGGGAAAGCGAGGTTTGCGCTAACTCTGCCAGGCGGTCACCTTTGCCTACGGTGTCACCGATCTTCTTCAACAGGCTACCCACTGTTCCAGCAGTCTGCCAGGTTAACAGGGCTGTTTGCTTTGCGCGGACGGTACCTGTAGCGCCAACGGTGGCTGTCAAAGATCCGCGTGCCAACGGGGATGTCTGATATTGCGAGTTGGCGGCTGATTTATTTTGAGTAATAGTCCAATAGATGAGGAATCCGCCTCCCAATAACAGAACCGTGAGAATGGGAATCCATACCTTTTTATTTGAAAATAGCTTTTTAATCATTTCTGTCTCCTTAATTTCCCGGTTTGACTTCTACCAGCGCAGCTCTTACTACCACCCGCCAGAGATATTTTCCGCTGGCCTCATCAAATCCCTTACAGGTGATGAGGGTAATCCAGCTATCATCTTCATGCCGGAGGGCGCTGGTGTCATCCGGTTCTACTTGTTCGACTGATCGAACCCGATATATATACGTATTGCCCCATGCCTGGATTTCGATGGGAGAATCGTATTTTATGGAAGAAAGATTGGCAAACGGTCCCGGTTTTCCGTTAGATAGCGATACATGGGCTGTGATTACTGAATTTCCCGGTGTTGTCGGAAAGGCTGTACCATCCAGGTAACCCACTTGATTCCACAACCAGGTCAGGTCCCAGCCACGGTTATTGGTGGGTACGCCTACGATCTCCGTTTGCAGGTTGAGATCAGGTATGCTTAATTGAATCCCATTAATATCTTGATACTGCTTTTCGCGCGGTTGAAGGGGTATATCTGTAACCCGATTTGGCGCAAAACCTGTGGCTGGCATGAAAAAACTGCCATCTACTTTCCAAAGTTCCTGCCCGATATGGCCATCAGTTGCGCTGAAAAACAAAGTGCGGTCAATGGCGGCGAAACTATGTGAATAGGATGTATGCCAACCGCTGTAGAGATCTGCAATGCGTACGGTAGTATATTCCTCGTACGGCGGTTCGCTCATATACAATTCGTGGCCGTAGGTTCCGTCATCAGCAGTAAAGAACAATGTGGTCCCAATGGCGGTTAACTGTCCCGGGTTGGAAGGCGCAAGCCCGGGGTTGATATCCGCTACAATATTTGTGCGATCATCATCATAAGGCGGTACGGATTTCCAAAGTTCTGTTCCTGCAATTCCTTCATTAGCAGTAAAAAACAGGGTGGTACCAACAGCCGTCAAGTTCCGAGGATTGGAGGGTCCGAATCCCTTAAAAATGTCATCCACGATAAATGTCGTGGTTGGTTCATAAGGCGGTTTGGAAAGATATAATTCATTGCCACTGAAACCGATGTTTCCAGAAAAGAAGACGTAGGAGCCAATGGCCGTAATATAATCAGGAGATGTTGATAGAGCGGCGCCAATGATATCCGTCACCCTAACAGCAGCGCTGTAGGGTGGCTCCAGTTTGTATAATTCCTTCCCTGATTCTCCATCAGTTGCAGAGAAAAGAAAATTATTATCTACCAGGGTAAGGCTGTAAACCTCGGCATCGCCGTTCATGGCAATATTACTGGCTTTTACAGCCGTGCCTGGCGAATATTGCGGGTCGCTCCGCCAAACCTCAACGCCAGTAGAATCGTTGGCGATATAAAAGAGCATCCAACCAAGGCGGGTTAATTCTCTCGGGTTTGATCCCACTGCCCCATGCCAGATATCAGTGACTAGATCAATGGAGGTGTACGGCGGGCCGGTTTTGAATATTTCCCTGCCATGTAGGCCGTCATCTGCTGCAAAGAACATGGCATTGCCAATCGGGACCAATTCAGCAGGGTTTGAATCACCTTTTTCATTTAAATCAGCCACACGGTGGGTGGATGTGTTATCGTACGGCGGCTCGGAGACCCATAGTTCTATCCCAGCGGTGTCTTCGGCGGAAAAGAAAACGGTATCCCCCAGCCCTTTGATATTATCTATACCTGAACTAGCTGATCCTGGTTGGATATCCATCACCATTTCGGCTTTTTTGTACGGCGCGGGCATTTTCCAGAGTTCACGACCGTGGGGGCCGTCAATGGCGCTGAAAAACAAGGTTGTCCCAACAAAGGTCAGGTCTTCCGGTGAGGAACTCCCGCTGCCGGGGCGCAAATCCTCAACAAGGGTTGGCGGAATCTCGCTATCTTTTACTGCCGGGGTAGATGATGCTTTTACCGGGGACATTGGGGAAAAGCCGGCCAGAATAGCTGCCATACACAGTGCGGATATTAGCCGGATAGGCGTTTTAGGATTGGATAGAATGAAGTATGGCATTATTGACCTGCCCTGGGTGTAGGAAGACTCTGCGGATTTGTGACAACTTCATCCCCTTCATGAAGCTCACCGGTTTGTACTTCACTCCGCTCTTCACCGATCATTCCCAGTTCAACAGGCACCTTGACTAGCTTTTGGTCGCGTAAAACGGTTACATGCCTGGTTTTCCCTTCAGTTTGGACTGCTCTATTGGGAACGGTAATAACATTTTCTGCTTTCGCAACGGCTATCGTGGCGGCAGCCGTCATCCCGGGTTTGATTAACAAATCCGGTTCCTGGATTTCACAGGTGACTTTGTAATAAATAACTTCCTGGTTGATTTCGCCAATGGTACTGATTTCAGTGACCAATCCCTGGTATGTTTTATCTGGAATGGCATCAAAAGAAAACTGAATTTCCTGTCCAACCTTGATCTGGTTGATATCCACCTCGGAAAGAGAAATATCCAAAAACAATCGGGATAGGTCTACCAGTTGAATGGCAACGAACCCGGTCTTTACTAGATCACCAGTTTGCACCTTCACATCAGTGACAGTCCCATCAAATGGAGCGGAAATGGTAGCAAGATCGATTTGTGATTGCAATCCATCCACCTTTGCGCGGGCTGAGGTAATATCATCGGGATCGGGATTATCTTTCACCCTTTCCCAGTTACGTTCTGCGTCATTGAGTTTTGCCTGGGCAACCTGCAAATTGGCTTCGGCAATTCGAACATCTTCTGGAAGCGGGTTGCTCTGTGCCCATTGATAATTCCAGAGCGCCCAATCGTAATTTTTGCGCATCATAGATAACTGGGCGGTCACCTGAGCCCGGGCGAGATCATCTTCAGGTTTATCTTGCATAAAGGAGAAATATTTTTCAACACTGTCTAAGTTTGTTTTTGCCGTCAGATAGGCTGCCTGTGCGACCAATAAATTTGTATCGCTGGTATTTCGTCCCTCTTTAATTTTTCGGATATCGAGAGCGGTTTGATAAGCTTTTTTTGCAACAGCCAGATTCTGTTGAGCTTGCGTTCTTTTTACTTCAGAAGCCAACAAATTATCCAGGGTTCGTTTGGCTATCGGCATCTCCTGCAAGGTTTGCAAAATTGACGCTTGCAACGATTCTGGATCCAATTTGATAAGTTCATCACCGGATTTAACTTGATCCATATCAGACGTAAGCACTTCTCCAACCGTTCCGGAGGTTTTCCAGGCGAGATCGGCAATTTGATTTGCGCGAACCTTGCCGGTGGAACCGACTTTTCTAATAATGGTCTCTCGGCTAATTTTAACGGTTGTAATACCAGGTGGGATTTCTGCCTGTTTTGTAGCAATGATTTGCCAGTAGGCAAAAGCTCCGCCGATACCGATCAGCAGAACGAGAGCAATGAGAATCCAGCGCAAAGTATATTTCACAAAAATTTACTTTCTTTGTGGAATGGAAACTCTATTCCACAAATCTTTTATCTACAAACGAAATTTATTTATTACCAGACACAATTATAATCATAATCAAGATAAGGGAATGGTGTTCATGCATGTTTTACAAAACTTTTACAAATTGTACAAAGAATATACGCGCTGGAAAGTGATAGCACGCGGATTTAAGATAACCTTTTGGAGTCTTGTCTGCTTGATAGCCTTAGCCGCTTCTTCATTATTGGCAAATGATTACCCAGAAAAAGTGCGCATATATACCCGCCCGATCGAGTTCGATTATATCACCTGGACGTTTCAGGCAATCTGGCAAAAAACGTTGCAGCAATCCGTTCGCCTTGAAGATTATCTTCCCTCTCCGCGACCTTCTGAAATTGTGCGGGAGTATCTCAAGGTTGAATCGCAAATTGGGCAATTGGAATCTGAAATAGCAATTATTTTCGCCGATCCGAGTTTGGACGGCAAAGAAAGCGCTCTGCAGAATAAAAAGACCCAATTGGATCAGGTGCGCAAGATCAAAGGGGTGCTTGCCCCAATTGCAGAATCGACTTTGCAAGAGCAAATCGGAGTTATCCTGGCAGAAAATGATCTTGCATTTTTAGGGCAGCCTGTACCACCTGTTTTGTATCATTCCACCCCCTTACCCATGGCGTTGATCGTCTCTCCGCGTGACATGATTCAGCAGGACGCGAATATTTCCCTGCTGGCCGATATGACCGCCGGTGATATGAGTTCATTAGAGGATATGGTGATGAAACAATTGGATGTTTCGGCACTGGTAGTACCGGTAGGTGGTGTTGGAATTTATCCGACTATGGTTATGGCTACGTCTGATTTGTCATTCCTGGCGGATACAGTTGCACATGAGTGGACGCATAACTATCTGACAACTCGGCCATTGGGATTAAACTATGAGACAAATTCTGAGCTGCGTACAATCAATGAGACCACGGCCTCAATTGTTGGGGTTGAAATCGGGCATCTTCTTTTGAAAAAGTACTATCCAGATTTTCTGCCACCGGAACCGGAACCGGATCAGGTTGCGAAAAGTGGAAAAGAGAGTAAACCGGTCAGCGCTGCACCGGATGAATTCAATTACCGCAAGGAAATGCACACAACCAGAGTGAAGGTAGATGAACTGTTAGCAGCCGGCAAGAAAAAAGAGGCTGAAGATTATATGGAACAGCGCCGTTTGGTCTTATGGGAACATGGCTATCCCATCCGCCGACTAAATCAAGCTTATTTTGCATTTTACGGCGCGTATGCAGATGTTCCCGGCGGAGCTGCCGGCAAAGATCCGGTTGGACCATCCGTACGAGCTTTTCGATCACAATCAGTCAACCTGGCGGCGTTCCTGGAGAAAATATCCTGGGTTACCAGTTATCCACAACTGCTGGGTATGGTGAAATAAACGTAGTATTGAAAGATCAAAAATCCATTTCGCCAGCTCCACCGTCTGAAAAACTGGCGGAATTGGATGCATCATCAGCCAGGCCAGGAATGTCCTCGGAGATTTCCTCAGGGGTATGGCCGCGCTCTAAGCGATTGACGACTTCGTCAAACTCGGGCGGCATTTCTTCCCCTAATTCAGAGCGCATCTCACGCATCATTCTGCCGAGGGTGCGTGGATCCTCTTCCAGGGCATCCATGTTGGATGGATCAGCCAGGCTCTCCAGCCGCTCTGCACCTGAATGGGTTATACGAATTCGTCCGATGCGGCGTTGCACATTTGCGCTGCCGCAATGTTTACAGTGAACTTCAACGCTTTCGTACTCTGTGTAAGTCAGGAAAACATCGAACCTTTTTTTGCAGTCCAAACAGCGGTAATCATAGGTAGGCATGGGAAACTCCAGTTAGTAGAATATTGGTGGTGAAAATGTTCTGACAAATCCGCTTGGATTTGTAATTGCTCAGGAACAAAATAAACGACCACGAAATAAGAAAGGGAAATATCTAAGGGATGCTTATATTATTTCTTTGGTTATACCATGCACTCTTCCTTAATACCTTTGTGTTTTTCGGGATACCTTTCCGTTGATGGCAAATGAATACATGACGAGCATATACTTGGATTTATTTGGTGTATACTCAAAAATGTATGTAGGGCCTGCCGTGACATGATGAGAGGTGGTTACGGGTGTTGTTCCCGTTTTCAATCCTGAATTATGCCACAACGACAGGCTATCTTCTTTTATTTGGTTGCGGCTGGAAGTGTACTATGAAAACATCTCGAATATTTCTAGGGGTTGGCAGCAACCTGGGTGACCGAATGGCAAATTTGACCGCCGCCCAATCGGCCGTTGCGGCATTTATGACCATTGAAAAAACATCCAAAATATATGAGACTGCCCCCTGGGGAATGCTTGACCAGCCTGATTTTCTAAACCAGGCATGGGATGCCTCAACCACGCTGACACCGCTGGAATTGCTCCAACGCATCCAACAAGTAGAAATTGACCTCGGAAGAAAACCGAGCGTCCTCTACGGTCCGCGATTGATCGATATTGATATTCTGCTGTATTCCAACCTTATTTTCAAATCGGCCGACCTGGTCATTCCGCACCCCTATATCAGCGAGCGCACATTTGTGCTGGCGCCCATGGCCGACCTGGAGCCCGATCTGATTATCCCGGGATTGCTGGAGAGCGTTCAGAAATTATTAGACCGTCACGATACTCAAGACATTAATGTGGCTAAGTAGGCTATTGATATGAAAACCAGACTGGAATTCGGCAAACGCACTTACGTAATGGGCATCCTTAACATCACCCCGGATAGTTTCTCGGGGGACGGGTTGAGCCAGTCCGGCGATCCGGTGTCTGCAGCCCTGCAGCAGGCAGACGCATTCCTCAAAGCCGGGGCGGATATTCTGGATATTGGCGGTGAAAGCACCCGGCCAGGGTCTGCTTCAGTCAAAGCAGAAGAAGAAATTGCCCGAGTTCTACCGGTGATTAAAGCGCTTGTTGCTGCCAACCTGCCAACTATACTATCTGTAGATACCTACCGCGCAGCCACCGCCCGGGCGGCCCTGCAGGCCGGCGTTGATTGGGTCAATGATGTGTGGGGCTTGCAAGCTGACCCTGACCTGGCCGGCGTGTGCGCCGAGGCATGTATCCCGGTAATTTTGATGCACAATCGCAGCAAAGCCGGGCGTGCTGTACTCGGGCGCTTTGTAGATGTGGAATACGACAACCTGTTGGAAGACATCCAACGCGAATTACTGGTCAGTGTCACCATAGCGCTTACTGCCGGAATCAAAGATGAAAATATCATCCTCGACCCAGGCATCGGCTTTGGCAAGACCGTCGACCAAAATTTAGACCTTCTGAATCGGCTCAACGAAATCAAAGCGCTGGGCTATCCAGTACTGTTAGGTCCATCGCGCAAGTCTTTCATCGGTTACACATTGGACCTTCCGCCAGAAGATCGTTTGGAAGGCACTGCCGCGGCAGTGAC
>JBAWYZ010000085.1:0-9047 GCA_037143255.1 Leptolinea sp.
CTTTGTGGCTGGCGGACAATCGCAAAAAGGCGCTTCTGGCGGATGTGGGCGTTGGCACGATTGATCAGGCTCTGTTGGCGGTTCTGCCTGCCCGTTTCCAGTCCTTGCGGCTTTTGGGTCTGGCAAATCACATTCTGATTGTTGACGAAGTTCATGCCTATGATCCTTACATGAACAAGCTACTACAGAACCTGTTGAGGTTTCATGCAGCCCTTGGCGGCAGCGCAATCCTCCTTTCTGCAACCCTGCCGACAAATGTCCGGCGCAATTTCATTGCTGCATTTGCCAATGGGTGTGATGATCCGTGGAAACAGGAACCCAAGATACAGGCTTATCCTCTGGCAACAGCGTACAGTAAAGAAGACGGATTGATGGAAACGCCTGTAGATGCCACTGCGCAGCGGAGCTGCAGTGTAACGGTAAAACTTGTCGCCGAAGAAGATGAGGTGATGCGGCAGATTGTAGATGCGGCAAGCAAGGGCAATTGTGTCTGCTGGATCAGAAACACGGTACATGATGCCTTGGCTGGATACACAAACCTGAAGGGGAAGCTTGCGGAAGAAAGGTTGATGCTGTTTCATGCTCGTTTTGCCATGGGGGATCGTCTGGATATCGAGAGAGCGGTTACCTCTACCTTTGGCAGGAAAAGCATGGCGCAGAAGCGGTACGGCAAGGTGCTGGTGGCCACCCAGGTTGTGGAGCAATCACTTGATCTGGATTTTGACCTGATGATCTCCGATCTGGCTCCTATGGATTTGATGATTCAAAGGGCTGGTCGGCTTCATCGCCACCGGCGGGATAAATATGGAAACCCGTTATCTGATGAAAATGATCGCCGGGAGCCACCTTTCATGCTAATACATGGACCAATGCCTGAAGATACCGCAGTTGGAACCTGGTATAAGTCTGCGTTTCCCAAGGCTGCTTTCGTCTATCCGAGCCATGGCTGCCTTTGGCTAACAGCTCGACTACTTGCTGATAAGGGTCTTATGAAGATGCCGGATGATGCGAGGGAGTTGATTGAGGCTGCTTTTTCCGAAAGTGCCGACAGAATCCCCGAACCGCTCCGACAGCGTGATCAGCAGGCGGACTCCAAATGGCAGGCCGACAAGTCACTTGCCCATATCAACATGCTCAAACTGGATGAGGGGTACGAGGCCACAGTTACCCAGTGGCGGGAAGACATGAGAACTCCCACCCGTTTGGGAGAGATGGAAACAACGGTACGATTTGCCCGTTGGGACGGTACGGCCCTATCACCCTGGTATCAGCACGAAAGGTACCCGTGGGATATGAGCCAGGTAAATATCAGAAGCAGTTTGGTGGAAGCTGAATTTATCCATAATGGCGCTCTGGGGGAGGCAATTGCCCAATTGAAGGAACAGTTGCCGGATAAAGGCAAGTGGACGGTATTGGTTCCTCTCCAACAGGGTGAAGACAGTTGTTGGCGCGGTGTGGCGTTGAACAAAAAACAAGAAACCGTTGTGCTGGAATATGATCGACTGACCGGGGTAACGATCACGAAGAAGGAGGGTTAGATGCAGTTCAATCTGATTGATGAACAATGGATACCTGTGATGCGGCGAGATGGAACTCCGGACAAGATTGCGCCACACGAGGTGACAAAAGACTTTGCCGAAAATCCGGTCGTATCTCTGGATGCTCCACGAGCGGATTTCAATGGAGCCTTGATCCAATTTCTTATAGGTATTGTTCAGACTGTCGCTGCTCCGCGGAACGGTGCTGAGTGGCACAAGAGGCTCATTGAGCCACCTACGCCGGATGAACTGAAAGAAAAGTTTGCAACGGTGCGTCATGCCTTTGAATTAGGTGGGAATGGGCCAAGGTTTATGCAGGATTTTGAGAACATTTCAGCAGAACATGGTGGAGTTGATGGTTTGCTGATTGAGACGCCTGGCCAGAATGCTTTGGGGAATAATACTGACCACTTCATCAAGCGCAATACAGTTGCAGAAATGTGTCCTGTTTGTTGCGCCATTGCGCTCTTTGCATTCCAAACCAACTCGCCATCCGGCGGCCCTGGCTATATGACATCATTGCGTGGCGGTGGTCCTTTAACGACGCTTGTTTTGGGTGACAATCAGCACAACACCCTATGGCAACTTATCTATTTGAATGTGTTGGAGTACGGCAAGTTCACGAATATCTGTGGAAATACCGGCCTTATTGAAGAAAAGTACATATTTCCGTGGTTAGGAGAGACAAAAAAAGGGAGGCGGAAAAAGGGAGAATCCTTTTATGGCGAATATACACACCCTGAGGATGCGAATCCGGCAACAATGTTTTGGGCCATGCCTCGTCGTATCAGGATAAATCTTTCTGATCTTTCATCAGGGTCTTGTGATGTTTGTGGTAATAAATCCGCCAGTCTTATCAGCTCTTACAAGGAAATACCTGGAGGGGCAAGTTATAATGGGTGGTTTCATCCTCTATCCCCGCATTACGAACAGACAACTAAAGGGCAAACGAGCATTTTGCCGGTTCATGCTCAACCAAGTGGTATTACTTATCGACATTGGCTTGGATTTGTAATCCAGGATGGGAACGATAAGAAGATAACAGCACGGATCGTTCATGAGTTTTTTGCTCACTGGAAGAGTGGCTGGCAGTTCCGTTTATGGGCTTTTGGCTATGACATGGACAATATGAAGGCCCGCTGTTGGTATGAATCAACCATGCCGTTGATCTGTGTGGACACTTCAATTCGTGTCGAATATGAAGAGATGGTTGGCGGAATGGTCAGGGCTGCTGTTGAGATTGCCGGTAACACGAGAAATGCCGTCAAAAAAGCCTGGTTCAAGCGATCTGGTGATGTCAAAGGTGATACGAGTTTTATTGATAACAGTTTCTGGCAGAAGACTGAGCCAGTTTTTTATGCCTCTATCAGTGGCTTAAAAGCTTCGCTGGAGGCAAGTAGCGATAAACAAGTAATCGCCAATCAGTGGCTTTCTATTCTCTGTCAGGAATCATTGAATCTGTTTGATTGTCATGCATGGAATGGTCCTATCGAAGATGCTGACCCCAAGCGGGTCGTTATTGCTCGCAAGGAACTGGTACAGTACAACCATGGCAAGAAAATTAAAGAATTTCTTGGCATCCCTGTTGAACAGTCTGGTGTCGGCAAAAAGGTAAAGACAAAAAAATGAAGTCAGACAACTGGAATAGGCAGAAGTCGCAATTTGATTATATTGACGGAAAGGGGGGACTGGAATGAGTACAACGTATCTGAATTTTAACAATGATTCACCCGAGATGCAGGCACTCACTGCCTGGTGGCGGGCATTGAATGACAACCGCGGAGACAGGGCTGAATTGCGGCGTTGTTCCACCTTGGTCGAAGTAGCATTTATTCCGGCTTATCACCGGTTGCGCCTTGCCGTTGGTAAGTTTGGTGCTGTCAATGTCGATGCTCTTGCGCTGGTGGCAGGTCTGGCGGCTCGCATTAAAAATGACATTGGGGGAAGTACTTTGGCGGAACAGATGGCTACCGGCAATGCTGACGGTTCCGCAAGTGTGAGCGGTTTGCGTTTTCGGCGGCTACTCAAGGTTAAGGATAATTATGAGCTGTTTACTGCCATGGGGCGCGTCGTGGCGCTTTTGGGTGGATATGTCAGCCTGCAGAGCCTTGCCAAAAGCGTTTACTTCTGGAACGAAAGAACCCGCAAACAGTGGGCGTTCGAATATTATTCGAAATCACCGTCAGAACAATAAATCACATACCCAAAGGAAAAACGAAGATGAGTATATTTATCCAACTGCATTTGTTGACCTCGTATCCCCCCTCAAACCTGAACCGCGACGACCTTGGTCGCCCTAAAACCGCGATCATGGGTGGCAAAACCCGTCTGCGAATATCGTCACAAAGCCTGAAGCGGGCATGGCGGACATCGGATATTTTCACCGAAGCATTGAAAGGGCACGTTGGTACCCGTACCAAGGCAATGGGTGTAGAAGCGTATGAGGCACTGAAGGCAAAAGGCATCGCTGAAGGGAATGCTAAGACATGGGCAAAGCAGATCGCCGAGGTTTTCGGCAAATCCAAGAAAGCCAATGTGGCTAAGCCACTTGAAGAACTGGCAATAGAGCAGCTTGCACACTTCAGTCCCGAAGAGAAAAATGCCATTTTTGCACTGGTTGACAAGCTGGTATTGAGCAAACAAGCGCCGTCTGCTGATGATCTCAAATTGTTACAAAAGAACCATACTGCAACCGATATCGCCATGTTCGGCAGGATGCTGGCTAGTTCGCCTGCCTTCAACACAGAAGCCTCCGTGCAGGTGGCTCATGCTGTAACCGTTCATGATGTTGCGGTCGAGGACGATTACTTTACCGCTGTGGATGATTTAAACAGTGGTGAGGATGACTTGGGGGCGGCCCACATCGGCGAAACTGAGTTCGGGGCTGGAGTTTTTTATCTTTACCTTTGTATCAACAGGGATCTATTGGTGGAGAATATATGTGGCGATAAATTGCTTGCCGACAAGGCAATTGCTGCTCTGGTGGAGGCGGCTGCCAAGGTAGCGCCGACAGGCAAGCAGAATAGCTTCGCCTCTCGCGCATACTCTTCCTATATTTTGGCCGAAAAGGGCGAGCAGCAGCCCCGTTCCCTCTCAGTCGCCTTTCTTAAGCCGGTGCGCGGCGAAGATATTTTGGGCAAGGCCATTGCCGAGATTGAGACCAAGAGGACAAACATGGAAAAGGCTTATGGCAAGTGCGCCGATGCCACGAAGATCATGAACGCCGAAACCGGCGAAGGGACTCTGGCCGAGATCATTACCTTCGTGAAGGAGTAGGCGATGCGCGACTATCTTTTGTTTTGTCTGTACGGGCCTCTGGCAGCTTGGGGCGATATTGCAGTGGGCGAATACCGGCCCAGTTTTGCCCATCCGAGCAAGTCGGCCGTCATCGGGCTGTTGGCTGCAGCCCTTGGTATTCGTCGTGATGAGGAGGAACGCCAAAAGTCTCTGGCAGCATCCTGCTGCTTTGCCGTTCGCGTAGATTCCATAGGCGTGCTTCTGAGGGACTACCACACAACCCAGGTCCCTTCCGCCAGAAAGGGAGTGACCCATTATACCCGTCGCTCCGAATTGGCAACAGATGGCCTCAATACCATCCTCTCCAGCCGTGATTACCGCTGCGATGCTGCTTACACGGTGGCAATCACCGTGGCGGATAATTCGCCTCATACTGCGCAGCAACTGGCGGCGGCATTGGCGAAGCCGATCTTTATTCTTTATTTGGGACGAAAATCATGCCCATTGGCCATACCGCTTAATCCGCAGGTTGTCAGCAAGGCAACATTGCGTGACGCATTTGAATCTGTGCCGCCAACAGAGGAACTTTCAGCAATCAGCCCGAAGGGAGAAGCAGCGATCTACTGGGAGAATGATGCTGAAAGTGGGCTTGATCGGCTACATGTCATAGTCCGGCGTGACGAACCACGCTCCCGCAAACGCTGGCAGTTTTCCGACCGACACGAAAACTGTGGCGTTATGCGAAAGGGGGAATAACCATGTACTTCAGTATGATCAGGCTGCGGCGGGATGTTACCCCCCGCGACATAACCGATTTATCCAGAGTGAACGGCTATCAGGCTCATCAGTTTGTCTGGAATCTGTTTGCAGACCATCCTGACCGACAACGGGATTTTATTTATCGCCACGAAGCGGTCAATAATTGGCCGACCTTTTATACTGTTTCAGATCGTGAACCTCTGGATAACGCAGGGTTGTGGGTGGTTTTGCCCAAAGAATACAAGCCCCAACTGCGGTCTGGCCAACGTCTTGGTTTTACCCTTCGTGCAAATCCGATTCGCTCCCGCCGTGATGAAAACAGAAAACAGCAGCGGCATGACGTGGTCATGGAGGAGAAGCGGAGATTGAAGAAAGAAGGAGAGAATATTAACCTTCCGCTCATTGCTCAGGAACATGGCTGGCGATGGCTGGAAGAACGTTCATCTTCCCACGGATTTAGCATATCACCGAACGGTGTCAGAGTGGATGGCTATCAAATGCATAAACTGTTTAAGAGACAAGGAAATAAACCAATTGCCTTCAGTACACTGGACTTCAACGGTATTCTGACGGTTACCGATTCTGAACTTTTTGTGAAAAAATGCCTGTTTGAAGGCATCGGTCCGGCAAAAGGCTTTGGCTGTGGCCTTATGTTAGTACGGCGGATATAGCCATGGAAAACGACTGGCAGTTTATAAAAGCAAACAGATTCTACACACACTGCAAAATAGCGAATGGTGGTTTTCGATCGTCAATGTGTGCAATTCAATCACAAAAACTGCCGATGCCAGAACGTACTGGAGAAAATTGAAGCAACTGCTTAAATTAATAAGGGAGTGAGATTATGGAACAGCAATTGCCACCGCTGAAGCCCATCCCCATCAAAGATCGTATTTCGATTCTCTTTGTTGAAAAAGGAAATCTGGATGTACTGGACGGCGCATTTGTAGTAGTGGATAAAAACGGCATCCGCACCCATATTCCCGTGGGAAGCGTGGCTTGCCTGATGTTGGAGCCTGGAACACGGGTTTCCCATGCTGCCGTGACTTTGGCGGCGCGTGTCGGGTGCTTGCTGGTTTGGGTTGGCGAGGCCGGTGTCAGGTTGTATGCATCAGGGCAGCCGGGAGGAGCAAGAGCCGATCGTCTGCTGTATCAGGCCAGATTAGCACTGGATGATGATGCCAGACTCAAAGTCGTCAGAAAAATGTACACCATGCGATTTAAGGAAGAACCGCCATCACGGCGCAGCGTCGAGCAGCTTCGAGGTATTGAAGGTGCGCGCGTGCGTAAACTCTACGAACTTTTGGCCACACAATACAAGGTTGAGTGGAAAATGCGTAATTATGACGCGGACAACTGGGGTAGTGGGGATATTCCAAACAGATGCCTCAGTTCTGCCACTGCGTGTCTTTATGGTGTCTGTGAAGCTGCGATACTGGCGGCTGGATATGCACCGGCCATTGGATTCATTCACACTGGAAAGCCCCAGTCATTTGTATATGACATTGCAGATGTGTTTAAATTCGATACGGTCGTACCCGTGGCATTTCGTATTGCCGCCAGGAAACCATCAGACCCGGAGCGGGATGTCAGGCTGGCATGTCGGGAAGCATTCCGGCAAACCCGACTTGTGAGGCATATCATTCCGGCTATCGAGGAAATCCTTTCGGCTGGCGGCCTTTCTGTTCCTGGTGCTCATGAGGAGGCTGTAGCTGTTGCAATTCCCAACAAGGAGAATATCGGCAATGCTGGTCACCGTGGTTGAAAATGCGCCACCCCGGCTCAGGGGACGACTGGCGATCTGGTTATTGGAAGTGAGAGCAGGTGTCTATGTGGGACATGTGTCCAGAAGAGTAAGGGAGATGATATGGAATCAAGTTGAAAAAGGGATTGGTGATGGCAATGCGGTCATGGCATGGAGTACCAATACCGAATCCGGTTTTGACTTTATGACTCTTGGCGTTAACAGAAGAATTCCGAAAGATATGGATGGGATAAGATTGGTGTCTTTTTTGCCCATTACAGACCAAAACGACGACAAATCATCCAATATTGTAACAAACTGATATCATTGATATAATTTTGGTGGATTTATTAACAGCAAAAACATCTGTAATTTTAATAAGATAGAAGAAGAGTGTTCCCCACATGCGTGGGGATGAACCGATCCGGTATATGCACAAATCCTCGATTTGTACGTGTTCCCCACATGCGTGGGGATGAACCGGTAGCGCTCCCAGCTACGCATGGTAGCGCAGGGTGTTCCCCACATGCGTGGGGATGAACCGAATTAGAAAAAGAACTGGGAAAATTGAATGATGTGTTCCCCACATGCGTGGGGATGAACCGGGGCCAACATCACCAGACCCTACAGCGTCAGAGTGTTCCCCACATGCGTGGGGATGAACCGATCATGCTCGGCATTCAATCACCAGCAACAACGTGTTCCCCACATGCGTGGGGATGAACCGATGAATTACAAAACGATGATTTAAACGACGCTGTGTTCCCCACATGCGTGGGGATGAACCGAAACAGAATGTCAATAGTGATTAATCATTGCCGTGTTCCCCACATGCGTGGGGATGAACCGGGGAAATGACATGCTTGATAATGACATCGTGAGTGTTCCCCACATGCGTGGGGATGAACCGCTCCAGGTCTTCTATGCGGGTTCAACCTGCTAGTGTTCCCCACATGCGTGGGGATGAACCGAGATCGCAGAACTGGAAAACATGGAAGAGATAGTGTTCCCCACATGCGTGGGGATGAACCGCGAACAGTTCGGCGGCGTGTGCGGCTATCGGGGTGTTCCCCACATGCGTGGGGATGAACCGCCAATACTGAAGCGATATCGGATTTATCGCAAGTGTTCCCCACATGCGTGGGGATGAACCGTCCTAACCCCGATCCAAGCTATCATGGCCATAGTGTTCCCCACATGCGTGGGGATGAACCGGAGCTATCAATTCCGGTGGTTGCCTTGTCGCAGTGTTCCCCACATGCGTGGGGATGAACCGAGAATTCATGGCTAAAGGTATCTGATAGCGCCGTGTTCCCCACATGCGTGGGGATGAACCGAGCGATCGTTATTGTACCTGTTGATTCTGGATGTGTTCCCCACATGCGTGGGGATGAACCGATCAACTCGAGAAAATACTTGCGAGTATGTCCGTGTTCCCCACATGCGTGGGGATGAACCGGAGTAAAAAAATATGGCTACAGAAACTCAGGTGTGTTCCCCACATGCGTGGGGATGAACCGCAAGAATAGATATTCACAGTTGCAGGGGTACTGTGTTCCCCACATGCGTGGGGATGAACCGATAAAACATGGGTTGTTAATCCAATACTCTCAGTGTTCCCCACATGCGTGGGGATGAACCGACCATGGTATGATTGAAACCCGAATTGACGATGTGTTCCCCACATGCGTGGGGATGAACCCCATCCCCTGATGAGCGGGACATTGGAAGAAAGGTGTTCCCCACATGCGTGGGGATGAACCGAAAAT
>JBAWYZ010000086.1:0-9038 GCA_037143255.1 Leptolinea sp.
CTAAAAATCTGCTGCGCCGTCTGAAGTGCCTGCTGCGCCAAGGGCGCCAACTGGTTATATGCTTGCTGTGCCATGGGTGCCAGTTTTTGGAGCGCCTCGCCGGCTGCGGCGGCGGTTGGCAGCATCTTCAGGATCGCTTCCAGTTTAGGCAGGATGAGTTCCTTTTTGGGCTGTGGTTTCTCCAGTTGGTTGACCACCACTTGCACATCACTCTGCACAATCTGGCGGGTGTCGTCATCCAGCCCGGCTTGATCCAGCAGGCTGCGCATGCTGGACATGAGCTGGATCAATTCTGCCATGCTGGCGCCGCTCTGGCTGCCCGCCCCGGAACCAACATTGACCACCCCGCCCTGCTGTCCAATGACATTGGTGTTATATTGGTCTCTACCGATCACGGAACCGCCGTGCACTTCGACTTTGCCGCCGAAATAGGCGCCGCCGCCGGTGTCGATGGATTTAGGTTTATCTTCGTTTGCCATAGTTGTCTCCTCTGTAAGATGATTTAGATTGTCCCTGCAGCGCACTTCCGGAAAGCAGGCTGCAGAGACAATTCGACATTGGGCTGACCGCGCTTGCCGCAAGCGGCTTCATCGAAATCCAGATAGAGATTTTCGAAGGAGGTCAAGGTTTCGTAGAGCTGGTCGTAAGTCTTCATTACACGCCTCAGAAATCAGAAGACAGAAGAAGACAGGGAGAGCACATATCGAAACCCGATGTCGCTGTTGACGTTGACAGGGACGAGTCTAAGACGGGACGCACAGCGCACGTCCCACGAATCATTGAGCCAAGAGCCGCCGCGCACAGTACGTCTGACGGTTTCAGCGGCATCCCCCTGCCCATAGGGTTTATAAGGATACCCCGCATAAGGTGTCAACGTCCATTCCCAGACGTTGCCGCTCAGGTCAGTCAGCCCGTCCGGTGTAGCACCATGCGGGAACATACCCACTGACGACGCGCTATCGATCTGACTGTCAGCATAATTGGCGCGGGTATTATCGCAATCCGCATCGCCCCACGGGTAGCGGCGGTCATCCGCGTGGCGAGCCGCCTTCTCCCATTCCGCCTCAGTCGGCAGGCGGATTTCGTAATCGTCCGGCAGCGGCGGGCGATTGGATTCAGCCAACTTTTGGCGCAGGCGGCTATCCAGCCATTGGCAATAGGCACGCGCTTCGAACCAGGAGACACCCACCACTGGATGGTTGGCGTACACCTGTTGCTCCTGCCATCCTATCGGTTGGTAACGAAGTTCTGTTGGACGCCTTGCTAAAAAATTTTTGAGTTTTTCATCTTCGACCTGGCTATCCCAGTTCCCGTTTCTCCACGACCAGGCAATCTCGCTCCACCAAGCATCGTTATCATAGCCGCCGCATTTTATGAAACGACTGTACTGCACCACACTTACCGGGTAGCGCCCCATCCAATAGCGGTAGGGCATGATCAATTGTCCAGGATTACCATATTCCGAATCATAAGCCCCTTTATCCCCTTCGCGGCTGCCCATCGTGAATTTTCCAGAAGGGATTTCCAACAGACCGAAGAAAGGCTCCGCTTTCGCCCGATATGTAAGTGGTAGATGGAAGCACGCTGCGTCGAAGCGCGGGTCGCCCAGCACGCTCAGGACATCTCCAGCGGCGGCGCGTTCAACAGACGTCAGAGCAGCCTGTTCCAACAGCTCCGCCAGCCTAGAGCGCAGACGTTCGAGCAAGTTCTTACCGTCCGCCTCATCCTGCAGGCGGTTAGCGCCCATCTCCAACACCACGCGTCCCGCCATCCAGATATTCTGCCAGGCACGTTCCGTGTCTTCACCCCTTTCCGGGCAGAGTTTTTCAACCAGATAGGCGGGCGGTTCGTACTGCTGGTTGTTATTCACCAGGCAGCCGACCGCATACAGCACGGTTTCACGCCAATAATCTCCCTGCTCCAGCAATTTCAACGACTCGCTCACAAAATTCCTCTGGCGCGCCAGATGCACACCCGCCAGATATTCCTGAAAAGAACGGTGCGGGAAGGTAAAAGTATCCTCCCCCTGGTCAAGCAGCAGCCCGGCGCGTTCGCGGATGCAGTCGAGCATCTCCTCCGTCCAGGTCAGGCTCTTTTGCGGGTGCAGTTCGCAGAGGGTCCATTGCAGATCTTTTACCGAGATTTCCGCCAAAGATTCTCTGTTTTTATCCCGCCAACTGGTATGGGCTTGATAAGCCAGTTTCGCCAGGCACACGAGCAGGTCAGACTGGACCCGCCCCGCCTGCTGCAGTAATTCACTCAGACGCGGCAGATGTCCCACCTCGGAAAAGCGTTTCTGCTCCCATTCCCAGAGCAGGATATCGACGCAACGTTTATACAGCAGGGCTTTGGTGCCGGGCAGCGCCCCATAAACCGTGTTGACCAGCGCCATGATGGTCAACAGCAGCGGAATGGGCGACAGGTTTTTTAGATAGCTGCGCCTGATTTCACGTTTGAGCGCCACTTGCAGGCTCGCCACGTCCGCCTCAGATTTTTCCCATTTCTGCGCTACTTCGCGGTACCAGGCATGGATAAAATCTTCAATTTGCTGTGGATTGAATTTTGCCAGAGTCAATTCGGGAAAGTCATAGGCGGGCAGCTTCCATGCGGCTTTCTGATAAGAAAGGACGCGGCAGGTGACCAAAAAACGGCAGGTTTTATAACGATTGGTAAATAAGGTAACGGCATCCAGGATCAGACGCCGCGCCGCACCCGTGGGGATTTCGTCCAGCCCATCCAGCAGGAGCATGGCTTTGCCTTCTTCCAGACGTTCTGCCAGCAAATCCACCGCCTCTTCCAGTTTACAGGAATCAAGATCATACTTTATGTAGTCGAACAGGGTGCATTCGCTGGGCTGGGTTATGTGCTGATTCTCCAGCCAGCGCCAGAAATGACGCAGGATGACCTTGACCGGCAAGATGTTGCGTTCGCCTTCCTCCCACCCCGGCAAACAGTTCAATTCTCGCTTTGCCAGACAATACACCAGATGATTGACGAAAGTGGTCTTACCTGAGCCGCCCCCCCCAGCAGTACCAGGTGGCGGTTGTGCAGCACCGCTTCCAACGCGGTGAGCAGGCGGTCATCCCCAGCGCCGATACCGCCGTCCATTTCAGTCTCTTTCTCGGCTGCCTTGCCTTCCTTTTCCTTGAGCCACAGACGGTAGGATTTCTCGACGTTGAGCGAGACATACACGCTGGTCAGGCTGAGCGGTCTGGACGTTCCGCGCGGGTCCTGCCCTTCGTGAATGGTAACTGGCAGGGAGAGCACATTGCAGCGCTCGGCGATGACGCGGCGGTAGGTTTCTTCGATTTCGATTTTTATTGGTAGTTGAATATCAACGTCTTTGCCGGTTACGTTTTCCTGTCCAACATGCAGTTGAGCAGTCAATTCTTTATCAGCCTTCAATTTTTTTCGTGTAGCTTCGGGTTGTAATTTCTGCAGAATGCTCTGCCAGCAGTTAGCATGTTTACCTTGCAATTGCGGATTCAGTGTTTCAGGCTTGTGCCCCATTAACAAGTCTGAAACAGCCACCAGAAAGGTAACTATCTGTTCATCGCCTATACTGTGCGCCTGATATCTGATTTTCTGTACTTCATCCCACCACTCCCCCTTTTTATCTAAGTGTACTGTCATTACATCAATTGTTCTCTGTGTAATTTCATCCAGCTTATCTTCGGCAGTAATAACCCACCCTAAACGGCTTAATAAAGCCGGATGGTCGGATAGATTATTTGCTAGGTTTTCTATGATTTTGGTCATCCATAATGCCTTCGCCCGGATACCCTTCAATTCCGCAGTGTCATTCCTAGGAGTAGATGAAACTAAATTGTCTACCTCCTGTTTTATTTCTTGGATAGCTTTTTTGTGGTATGGCTCATCTAAGTATAGATAACAATTCCACCGCTCTGCTTGCGCTAGCTCACTCTTGTCTGGATTGAAACTGTGGATCTGTTGCTCTACATAGTTCGCCACAAAAGCAGAGAGTTCACGAATTGTATTTTTGCCATAACGCTCATCTTCAGCCAGCTCCTTTAGCAAAAATTCGCGCACATCCATATTCATTTCATACATTCCGTATCCTATCTCACGGCAAAGGGAGGAAAGTAAAATGTCACTTACTGCAATCCAAGGAGCATGCGGAACAAATGCTGATCGTATACGATATAGTAGATCAGGGGTTATAACCAAAGCAAAGGCAGCATGACTGGCAAGTTCTACATGCGCAGTTCCAAAATGGTGAGCAAAGATGACCACACGCTCAATTGCGGCTTTGCGTGATATCCGATGAGACGAAGTTATAGTAATTTTATCATTCATATCTACAAGGTTTTTATATGCCGACCGCGGAGTGTATCTACTGATGCATATATTTCTCTTGGACTCATTTCAAACATTGCAACAAGCGAGGCAATGCTTCCGGCGCTTGTTCCCTTCCAACGTCCACGAGGGACAGGATTTAGCCATGCGAAGTGTCTAACACCCCTTCGTAGCTCTGAGATAAAATTCTTGGTAATTGTTACGCGTTCTTTATCCATTTTATTGCGAGCACTTCCAGCATCACTCAGAATAAGCAACGGCATGGATTGTCCGATAGTCGCCCATACGTGTTCGAGCGATACACCATCCGTATGAGCCAGATCAGTATATAAGTACCCTTCCGGCACATCGTGAAAATAATACACTACTACGTTCGACAGTCTACCACCCCGTTGCATAGTTTCGATTAGGCGGTTGGTCAGAGCCTTGAACGGTGTCATCGAACCGCCATCATCCACTAACAAACAAACTTGTGCCAGGTTATACCGCCTGGGTAGCATAACGGGGTGATAAAGAATACCCTTCCGCTCAATTTCCCGAATAGTAGCATCGATATCCAGTTCTTCTGCTACGCCGCGCCGCACATGACGGCGTAAATGTCGCCAGGTTTGCTTCAACTGACGGGTACTTACTGGGTAATATTCTGTTAGTCGTGATAGGCGCGGACGCGGCAAATCCATTGGATTTGTGGTAACAGATACATCACGAATAGTAGGTAGATATTCTTTTTTATCATTTGTTATAGACGATACATAATTGTGTTTGGTATCAGGTGTCGGGGGATCATTAAATTTTGAGAGTTCAGGCTGAGGTGAGAATTCTTTTTCTTTTTGATCATCGGGTGGTGACATGGTTTTTCCGTCAAGTATATTCTCTTTTTTATCTTCTTCGATATGTTCACTCATCTGGTGGTAAGGTAGCAGAAGGTCTCTGATGTGTTTACTTAAAATGCGTTTATCTTCTTTCGTTTTACACCACAGTGCTACGCACAACTTTTCTAATGCGGCAGCATCCTCTAACCCGAAGCCTTGTCGTAATGC
The DNA here is from genome assembly GCA_037143255.1 of Leptolinea sp. Classification (GTDB taxonomy): domain Bacteria; phylum Chloroflexota; class Anaerolineae; order Anaerolineales; family Anaerolineaceae; genus Leptolinea. The sequence goes on from JBAWYZ010000086.1 coordinate 5,358, forward strand.
CTGCAGGCTTAAAAGATAATCATCCAGACCAAGTAAGAAATTATGGTCTTGACGTAGACGGTTGAACAGACTCAATAGGGGCAGCTCCTGCATAATTATTTATCCGTTTATGTTAGAGTTTTACCAAAAAACCGTTGTTGGTCTTCCCAGTTTTTGAGTAAAATTCCTGCAAAGGGCATACCATTCTTGTAAAATTGTTGGAGAATATCATCTTCAGGAAAGCTACTCAATACCTGGAACCAATCCAGAAGTTCGCTTGTGCTGACTTTCTTGCCTACCTTGCCAAGTTCGTCGCACATATTTTGGCGCAATTTCAGAAATTGCTCTATGGCTTTTTCTAGTAATTCTTTAGACGGTTCTGGAAAATGCACTTTTACAATCTTTTCCAACGTCTTGGCATCTGGGAATTCTATATAATGAAAAACACAACGGCGAAGGAAGGCATCAGGCAGATCTTTTTCGTCATTACTGGTGATGATAACAATAGGTGGGTGTACAGCCTTAATTTCTTTTGGCTTTCCATTTTCCAGAACTTCATCTACATAGAATCGCTGCTCGTCCAATTCCAGCAAAAGGTCATTGGGAAAGTCAATATCTGCTTTATCAATTTCGTCTATCAATACCACAGTACGTTTTTCATTTTGAAACGCTCTTCCTAGTCGACCATAAGATACATAATTTTCCGGATTGGCAACTCGCTGGCGATACATTTCGTTTTGGTCTTTTAGTTGTGCATCATGCAACCGGCGAAAGGCATCGTAGGTGTACAATCCATCCCGTGCACGACTGGTAGATTTGATATACCAAGGTTCGTATTCTAACCCCAACTCGTAGGCAACTGCTTCTGCTAGACGGGTCTTACCAGAACCAGGTTCACCTTTGATTAGTAAGGGACGTTTTTCGAGCATAATTGTCAAATTGACCACTTCAACTAGCTCATCAGATGGAATATAAGGGAGTTTACCCTGTTTAACTTCATTTTCCGATGGTTCTAGCTTGCCTGTATAAGGTTTATTCGCGATTATAGCCATTTTATGAGTTCTCCTTCCCAACTGATTTCTACTGACTTACAAATATACTCATAAATGCGCAAAGGGATACCTTGATTGGACATTGAATAGATTTCCTCAGGTTTAACCAGTCTGCGCAAGAGAGGATCCACATATTTCCAACAATCTTTGATCATTTCCTGACTAAAAGGTTGGATGAAAGGCAGAATCCGAGGGATTGCATATGTGTTGGCATCTATATCGCACACTCCCCATTCGCGGACGCAACCTTTATAATCTATCAAAAAAAGGATTGCTTTAGTGTCCTTTATTTTTCGAGCATCCATATTTATTTTTAATTTATTTGCCAAAGGGTACCAAAAACGATTTAATACTTCTTTTAATGTAGCGCTATCAATTTGATCAACCCCATCAAATACAATTACAACATTCTGAGTCTTCCAACGGTTCATAAGAGCATCCCATATTTGACCACACAATTGATCAATATTAGTAGATAATGAGTCAAATCCTAATGGTAGATCGGTAGCAATACGCTGCAAAATCCGGTCCGCGGTAGTAGTGTTGAGATTTGAACTTAAAACAATCACAATGGGTTTTGTACTTTCCTGTCTAGGTATGCTATCGTATAATTTTCGAAAAAGGACCCTTTGACCATACTCTAGCTTACCATGTATCAGAAACGCGGAAATATCATCATCGAAAATAATCTTTTCAACCTCATCAACCTGCTCAAGAAAATCCAATTTGAGTATATCCTGGAACAATTTGAAAGAATCTATCTTAGGTTTTTTACTCTTCGGGGAAATATCATTGACATACTTAATATCTTCGTTTGTTTGAGGCGATGAATTAATGCGCTTACCACCCAGAGCGGTTACATATTGGAATCCTTCCAATTGAGATTCATTTTCGGTAGGCGCGATAATCCATTCCTCTAGATCTGGATAGAATTTAACAAGTTTGCTTACTGGCAGGAAAAAAGCGCTCCGAACATTAGGATCTAAATCTGCTTCCACTATCATGCCAATGACTCCATCCAGTGCCTCGACCCACACTGCTCCACCGCTAAACCCAGGCTTTATAAAATAACCAGTTTGGGTTGTACATTCAATCTGAATCTTATCGGATCCCACTTGTTTTAATATCCGTCCATCAAACACCCAAACACCATCATTATGCCCTCTCGGAAAGCCAAACGTTATAAACGTGTGATCCTGGAAATTCTTTTTTCGCACGAGACGAGCAGGTTTAGCATCAGCAGATGGGTTATCGCTCAAATTTAATACAGCAATATCCATCTTTCCATCCCAGACCTCTACGCGCCCTGCTATGGTTTTCCCACCTTCAAGCAAGGGAAAATCCAATAATATATCTCCCTGTGGTACATCGTCAAATCCTTTAAGCCCAAGCGCTTTCCGCACTACATGTGCACAAGTTAGAGCTCTGTTCTTGCCAACAAGAAATCCCACCCCCACGGGGATTTTCATCATATCAAAAACTCGGATAAGAGACAACTCTAGTGGCTGAGGCATAAGCACCTATTCTCCTTTTTTCTTTGTATCTTTTCTCCACTTTAGAGTGATTGTAAAATTAGCCTCAACACCGGTCGACGCAATCAATGCTCCCGCCTCAGCACTCAATTTAACTCCAAATGCTACTTGTACTTCGTCTGGTGTATCTGGCATTATGCGAAATTTTTTTACAACTGTTCTCGCTACCGGTTGAATAGTTTCTAATGCATGCTCAAATGTTTGGTTGGCTTTGACAACAATCTCATCCTCACGCGCTACCGGTACCGATCCAAACTCCGACTCAAATTCATCTACCTCAACAAGAATGGTACCACCATCTTCTAAGGGAAACTCAATCAATCGTTTCATTATGCCTCCTATGAAATAAGTCTAAAAAATAGTCTCAAAATCGATTTCCAATTATGTAAATAACCGGATCAGTAGCGTAATCAGGGATATAACAATTCGAGAGGATATATTCCTTCTTAACACTTTTATCCCTCGCTGTGATAATTTTCCATTAATTTTCTATGATTTTATTGTCTAATTTTTCTTTTTATTAGAATTTCATCGAAATCCCCATATTCTCCTCTTATCCAATTTATTGAACAAATCCATGACGACCGCCCATCACAAATTTTCTAGACAAGATTTCCACCATCAGACCTAAGAAAGGATCTGGTTATCCCTGATAAGCACAAGCCAGGTAGAACCACTTTGCGTCGAAGCGAGGTCAACCCATGGCGCCTCGTATGTCTCCGAGGCGGCGCGTTCAACAGCCGTCAGGGCACCGTGCTCCAACAGCTGCGCCAGCCTATGGCGCAGCCGGATGAGAAAGTTCTTGCCTTTCGCCTCATCATGGAGTCGGTTAGCGACCATCTCCAACACAACCCGCGCAACCCATCAAGACTTGCGATGACCTTCTGGCACTGCGCTATACGTTCCTTAACCTCTCCCATGTCCGCCTCCTCCATTTTGAAAGCAAACCCAAAGAATCAGATACCGACTGTCTTGCAAACTATTTTATCATAATTCATGGAGAGTTTATACAGCCAACGCTTAATGATGTCATGGGCTGGATGACAACATGACTCACGAGGTTCCAGTATCCCCCCAATCTTTCATCCTTGAAATTCTTAAAGGAATTGCTTAAATCA